>CABSNX010000014.1 GCA_902479205.1 uncultured Collinsella sp.
ATGTGTATAAGAGACAGGTACAGACACATGGAAAGCCTTCGGGTTTTGTAAGGGCGGGACCCACTGGGCCTCGTTCTAGTTTTACTGTTCGGTTAACGCTGCAGATCGTTTTGGAAGGCTTACGAGCATGGTGGTTCCGTTCTCGGAACTTGCTTCGACCTCTACCGTGCCACCGTGAAGCGCCACAATCTCCCAAACGAGCGCTAGTCCGAGTCCTGCGCCGCCGTATGCCCTGCTGCGGGATTTGTCTAGACGAAAGAACGGCTGGAAGATGCTCTCTCGGTACTGCTTGGGTATTCCCGGGCCCTCATCTTTGACTCGTAGGAGCACGTGGCTGTCGCTGTCGCTGATGGAGACGTTGACAGTCGAGTCGGTGCGGCTGTAGCGGATAGCGTTTTCGACCAGGTTGAACACCAGCCGGTACAGCAGCGTGTCGCTCCCGATTACTAAAGCGTCTCCGGCGCAATCGAGGGTTACGCCCTTATCCTCGGCAAGTGGCGCAAGGTCGGTGAGGACCTCTTCGGACAAGGGGCCAAGTTCCACATCGTCCTCGCAAGGAACGCTGCGGAGCTCGCTCATCTCGAGCAATACCTTGGCCATTCGAGACATGCGCTCGGTTTGTTCTTGTAGCAGGCCGAGCAGCTCGGCCGTTTCGGGTTGCAAACCGGGGTGCTCGGAGATGAATAGTTCAATCTGTGCTTGCATAAGGGCGAGCGGGGTGCGCAGCTCGTGTGCGGCGTTGCCGGTAAACTGACGCTGTGCAGAGAACCCTTCGCCAAGACGGGCGATCATGTCGTTGAAAGAGGCGCTGCATCGTTGTAGCTCGGTGGGCACATCTTCACTGAGTCTGATTTCGCTTAGGTTGTCAGGCTGCACACGCTCAACCTGGGCTGCAAAAGCCCGTAGCGGTTTGAGCGCACGGCCGCTCACAAAGTATGCCAGCACGCCGCCAAGGAGCGTGACTCCAGCCGTGATGCACCAGGTTGTCGTGCCAAAAGACTCCTGTGCGTCGTTTACGACGATCGTGACCTTGTCATCGGGGGTCGCTTTCGTTGGGTCGAACGCTTGGGGCGAATTTTCGCCAGTTGCGTTAAAGGCCGAGATGTCACTGCCGATGGCATCCATGTAGCGCATGCCCGTATAGCCGACCAGGCAGTTCGTCAGCACGCATGCCGCACACGTCAGCAGTGCCGTCATAATCGTTATGCGCCATTGCAGCGAAAGCCTTTTCATTCGCTATCCTCCATAACGTAGCCCTCTCCAATCCGATTGCGAATCGGGTCGTATCCCAAAGCGCTGCGTAGCTTTTTGCGGAGTGACGAGATGTGAACGCGGGTTGCGTTGCTAAAGCTGTTCACGGTGCTATCCCAAACGTGCTCGATAAGCTCCTCTTGACTTACCGGACGCCCCTGATTAAGCATCAGGTATTCCAAGATTCCCGTTTCCTTGCGTGTAAGAGATAAAGCCTCGCTGTCCACGGAAGCGATGCGCGCCTTGGTGTCAAAGCTGAGCTTTCCGCAGGTTAATACTATGTCGCTTTGTGCGAAGCGCCTGAGGGTAAGGCTGCGGATCCTCGCCGCAAGTTCGTCCAGATGAAACGGCTTGGTAAGGTAATCGTTGGCACCGGCATCGAGTCCGGCGACTTTATCGGATACTTCGCCACGCGCGGACAGAATCAGTACCTTGGTCTCGCAATCGGTTTTCCTAAGTTCCCTGAGCACGGTCATGCCGTCGATACGGGGAAGGTTGAGGTCGAGTACCACGAGGTCAAAGACTTCGACGCCCAGTAGGTCGAGCGCCTCCTGCCCGTCGTGGCAGCAGTCGACGCTGTACGCCAAGTTTCGCAAGCTGCGTGCGATTGCGTCGCACAGTGCTCGCTCGTCTTCGACGATCAAAATACGCATAACAGTCTCCTTGCACATTCCAAATCGCGCTTAACACGGATTTTATAGTCGATATGGTCCAATGGTCGCGTAACGAAAGGAGTGGTTGAGTTGTTCAAAGCGGTAAAACCCATGGTACAGGTCGCTTTGTTGATCGTCGGAATTGCCATGGTGTGCTTTGGCGTTATGCGTGGCGAGGCGGATGCCGTGCTGGCCAAAGCGATTAGGCTGTGCTTGGAGTGTATCGGAATTGGATAAAAGAGAAAACACCGCGTCGCATGTTTTGGCCCGATTTCGCGGATTCATTCAGGCGGCGGCGACGCTGGTCACCAACATTCACCTGCCAAACTTTGCCAAAGGCGGCATCTATCAGGGCGCGGGAAAAACAGTCTGCGTACCTGGACTTAATTGCTATTCGTGCCCCGCGGCATCGGGTGCGTGCCCCATCGGGTCGTTCCAGTCGGTGGTAGGTTCATCCAAGTTCAACTTTTCCTACTACGTTACCGGTACGCTCATTTTGCTCGGCGTGCTGCTGGGACGCTTTGTATGCGGCTTTCTGTGCCCGTTTGGCTGGCTGCAGGAACTGCTTCACAAGATTCCCGGCAAAAAGTTCTCCACGAAAAAGCTTAAGCCGCTCACGTACATCAAGTACGTCGTGCTGCTGTTTGCCGTGGTGCTGCTGCCCGTCTTGGTGGTTAACGACGTGGGCATGGGCGACCCGTTCTTTTGTAAGTACATCTGTCCGCAGGGCGTGCTCGAGGGCGCCATTCCGCTGGCCATTGCCAATGCCGGCATTCGATCTGCGTTGGGACATCTCTTTACTTGGAAACTAGCCGTTCTCATTGCCGTGGTAGTGCTGAGCGTTTTGTTCTATCGCCCCTTCTGCAAATGGATTTGCCCGCTCGGCGCATTCTATGCGCTCATGAATAGGGTGTCCTTGTTGGGGATTCAGGTTGACGCGTGCAAATGCGTCTCGTGCGGCAAGTGTTCAAGGGTTTGTCAGATGGACGTTGATGTGGTCCGCGCGCCCAATCATGCCGAATGTATCCGGTGCGGAAAGTGCATTGGGGCCTGTCCCGTCGATGCCATCAGCTATCGCTATGGCCTGGATGTGTCGGCGGAAAAGCTTCCCTTGACCGCTGATAAAAAGTAAACAAGCTTCGACAAAACGGAGGAATGACTATGAAGCTTTCTAAGATTGCGGCCCTGTTTATGGTGCCGGTATTGGCCTTGTGTCTTGTGGCATGTTCGGCGCCCGGTGGCAATGCGAGCGAATCTGCGAGCTCCGATCCTAAGATCGCAGAACTCACTGCGCGGAAGCCGGCCAATGCCGACGAGGCCGCCGAGCTGTATGCGAAGCTCATGCAGAAGGAGAACGAGATCTTTTCGAGTGATAACGCGCTGTGGGAAAAGGTATTCAATGCGGCAAATAAAGACTCGGCAATGATTGAGGACGGCAGCAATTACGGCGATTTTCTGCTCAAGACCATCGACGGCGCCAAGGATGAGTTCACGGCGGATGAGCTTAAGACACTCAAGGCCGGTGCACAGCAGATCAAGGAGATCGAGGACAAGCTCGAGAGCCTGGAGAAGGAGTTCCCCGGCTGTGGAAGCACGCCGAGTGCAGGCGAGAGCGTCGACGCTTCGACCGCTGGCATGACGGCTGGTGCCAATGCTTCGAGCGAGGCGACGAAGTTCCCCAGCTTTACGGGCAAGGACCTGGACGGAAACGACGTGAGCAGCGACGAGCTGTTCTCCAAGAACAAGGTCACCGTCATGAACTTCTGGTTCACTACTTGCAAGCCGTGCGTGGGCGAGTTGGGCGATCTTGAGAAACTGAATCAGGAGCTTGCCGAGAAGGGCGGCCAGGTCGTGGGCGTCAATTCCTTTACGCTCGATGGCAACAAGGGCGAGATTGCAGATGCCAAGGACGTGCTGAGCAAGAAGGGCGTGACATATAAGAACATCTGGTTCAAGTCGGATAGCGAGGCCGGTAAGTTTACGTCAAATTTGTTCTCGTTCCCGACAACGTATGTCATCGATCAGAATGGCAACATCGTAGGGGATCCAATCGTGGGGGCCATCAGCTCCACCGAGCAGCGCGCAGCACTCGACAAGCTTATCGACCAGGCGATTGCGAATAGCGAGCAGTAAAAAACACGTAAAGCATCGCGAGGATCGTGTGTCGCTGTGCGGAGTAGTCCGCTGCCTTTCAAGATAAGCTCCACCATATAGAGGCCCCACTTGGGGCCTCTTTTTTTGGGCGCCGTCCCGTTCGTTTTTTGATGCGGTTCGTTACATTCCTCACTGGCGCCGGCAAAAAATGGGGATAGAGTAGGACAAACGCGTCGAATACGAACGGCGGGGGAGAGCGGGCAGGGTGCCTGCGCAGGAGAGGTTGCCGTCCATGCTGGAGCTCAAAGGAATTTGCAAAAAGTACGTTACGCAGTCGTTTACGCAGGTGGCGCTCGACAACGTAAGCCTGTCTTTTCGCGATAACGAGTTCGTGGCCATTCTGGGCCCCTCGGGCTCGGGTAAAACTACGATGCTCAACGTTATTGGCGGACTCGACCACTTTGACTCGGGCGACTTGCTGATCGACGGTATTTCGACCAAGGACTTTCACGATCGCGATTGGGATGCCTACCGCAACAACCGCATCGGCTTTGTGTTCCAAAGCTATAACCTCATTCCGCATCAGACCATTTTGGAAAACGTGGAGCTGGCGCTCACGCTCACGGGTGTGGGGCATGCCGAGCGCCGCCAACGTGCGTGCGAGGCGTTGGAGAAAGTCGGCCTGGGCGAGCACGTTAACAAGCGCCCGAGCCAGCTTTCGGGTGGACAAATGCAACGCGTGGCGATTGCCCGCGCCCTGATCAACGATCCCGAGATTGTGCTGGCGGACGAGCCGACCGGCGCTTTGGATTCAACGACATCCGTACAGGTCATGGATCTGCTCAAGGACGTGGCGCGCGACCGCCTGGTCATCATGGTCACGCACAATCCCGAGCTGGCGTACCAATATGCCACGCGCATCGTCAACCTGGCGGACGGCAAGATCACCGACGATTCCGATCCTTTCGATGTCGCTGACGCCACGCGCCGCGAGGCCAAGCCTACGCGCAAAACCTCGATGAGCTTTGTGACGGCGCTGGGGCTTTCTGCCCGAAACCTTATGACCAAAAAAGGCCGTACGGCCATGACGGCCTTTGCGGGGTCGATTGGCATTATCGGTATCGCGGCGATCTTGGCGCTCTCCAATGGCGTGAACAACTACATCAAAAAGGTCGAGGAGGATACGCTCTCGAGTTACCCGCTTACGATCTCCAAGCAGGACTACGACCTGTCGTCCATGATGGGCGGACAGGGGGCTGTGGATGATGAGGCGTCCAACGGCGAGGATTTATCCGACGACGGCACCGACGGCAAGGCTCCGGGAACCGATAAGATTCCCGTGGTCACGGCCGTAAAGGATATGTTTGCAAGTGTTAAGTCCAACGACATGACGAGCTTTAAGGCATGGCTCGATGCCGGTGGCGACGGCATCGACAAAGAGGTCAACGCTATTCAGTACGGCTATGGCGTAACGCCGGTTGTCTATCGCGCGGGCAAGGGAGACGAGAAGCCCGTGCGTCTGGTGCCCAATGCCATGACCGAGGCCATGAGCGGCGGCGCGAGCTCGGCAGCAACGGTGAGCATGGAGTCCATGGGAACCTCGGTCTTCAACGAAATGATTGACGACCAGAGCCTGCTCGACAGCCAATACGACGTCGTGGCGGGGCATTGGCCTACGTCTGCTAACGAAGCCGTGATGGTGCTTTCGAGTCGCGGCACGGTGGGCGACTACACGCTCTACAGCATCGGTGCGTTGGATATCAATGAACTCAACGATCTGGTTAACAGCGCCATGACGGCTGACGGTGGGGTCGAGACGCCCGAGACCGGCGCCGACTTTACCTACGACGATGCGCTGTCCACGACGTTTAAGGTGTTGTCGCCGGCCGATGCCTATCGCAAAAACGAAGAGACCGGCATGTGGACTGACATGTCTGGCGACGCCGATTTTATGACGGCCAAGGTTGCCAACGGTATTGACGTGCACATTGTGGGCGTGGTGCGACCCAACGAGACGGCCAACGCGAGCGCGTTGTCCCCGGGCATTGCCTACACGCATGCGCTGACTCGCCAGCTTATGGAGCGCGCCGCCGATTCGCAGATTGTGCAGGAGCAGCTTGCCCACCCCGAGACGGATGTCTTTACGGGCAAAACCTTCGACGAACTGCAAGGCGAGGCCAAGCAAGGCGTTGATCTGGGCAGCATGTTCAGTGTGGACGAGGCAGCGCTTAAGAGCGCGTTCTCGTTTGATGCGTCTGCGCTCTTGGGTGCAGGCGGTGGTATGGACCTGTCGGGTCTTGACTTGTCCGGGTTGGATATTGACCTTTCGGACGTTGGCAAGGATATCGACTTCAGTGACATCATGGCAAAAGCACCGGCCCCAGATTTCTCGGGTATCTTTGACGGTCTGGAACTCACGCCCGAGCAAATGCAGCAGGTGGGAACGCTTGCCAACCAACTTTTTGAGGGCTTTTTGCGGTCTGATCAGTTTAGGGCGCTGTCACCCGAAGATCTTAAAGACGCGTCAAAGCTCGCTGCCGCATTCTCGACATATCTTGAGAATGATGCCGCAGCCCAACAATGCCTGGCTCAGCTCAAGGCCCTCGGCGGCGATTCCCTGGCAGAGCGTCTCCAGCAGGCGATGACCGACTATGTGCAAAAGCAGCTGGCCCCGTATCTGCAGCAGGCTATGGACCAGGTGATGAAGACAATCAGCGAGCAGATAGCGTCGACGGTATCGTCCCAGCTCAAGGCGGGCGCGGCAGGGCTCATGGACCAGATGGCGACGCAGATGTCTTCGAGTTTTGCCAACCTGGCGAGCGCTATGCGTGTGGATGCGAGCGCCTTTGCCAATGCCATTCACTTCAACATGGACGCCGAGGACCTGAGTTCGCTCATGATGAGCTATGCCAAGGCATCGAAGCTCACCTACGACAACAATCTGACCACGTTGGGCTATGCGGATGAGGCAGACCCCATCTCGGTTAAGATTTTCCCGCGCGACTTTGAGGCCAAGGAGCGCGCACTCGACCATATCGATGCGTACAACAAGCAGGTCAAAGCCGCTGGCCATGATGAGCAGGCAATCTCATACACCGACTACATGGGCATCATCATGGGTTCGGTGACCGACATCGTGAACACCATCAGCTTGGTGCTCATCGCATTCGTGAGTATCAGCCTGGTGGTGAGCTCCATCATGATCGGCATCATCACCTACATCAGCGTGCTGGAACGCAAAAAGGAGATTGGCATCCTGCGTGCGATCGGCGCGTCGAAGCGCAACGTGGCTAACGTATTCAATGCCGAGACCTTTATCGAGGGCCTCATCGCCGGCGTCTTTGCCATTGTCGTGGTAGTACTCGTGAGCTTCCCGGTCAATGCCTGGGCGCTTGCGGCCAAACAGGTCCCCAACCTGATGAGCCTGCCCGTGCAGGATGCGCTGGTGCTCATTGCGATTTCGGTGTTGCTGACGGTTGTCGCTGGCCTGCTGCCGGCCCGCAGCGCATCCAGGAAGGATCCCGTGGAGGCCCTGCGCTCCGAATAATGTGACAAAGGGGCAGTCCCTTTGTCACATTGAGCGGCTTGTGAATTCGAGGCCTAATACTTTTCCGAGAAGTGAACGAGTCAAAATGGACCCCCGAAGTATCGACACTTTTAAGATGCAATTTCCTGCGGTTTTGCCAGTCAAATCCTGCGGTTTTGACGTCTAAAAATGTCGATGCTTCGGGGGTCCAAATACAGCCGTTCACTTCTCGGAAAAGTATTAGACTTCGCTATATTGGCGGCGTTCGCGAGCGGCAACCAGAGTGCGGCCTCCTAGCTCTTCTTTGCAGAGAGCATAAGGCTAATCCGCGACGCTTTCGCACACGGGCTCCAAGGCATCTTGCGCGATGGCAAGCTGCTCGGCGGCGCCGCCCAGCTTGCGCGCGAGATTGTTATCGCCGTTCTTGAGCAAGCGGCCGGCAGCTTGCGTGGCGAGCACGCTGGCTGGAGTTCCCTTTGGCGAAACACAATGTCGTTGATCATTTGGAGTGGCAGGATCAGCAGACATGCTACGAATGCCATGATGAGCGCAATCGCTGCGATCTTGCCGTTCGTGAGCATCAGTAAATCGAAGGTGAATGGTTTTACGAGAAGTGAGCGACCTATTCTTGACCCCTGAAGCATTCGCACTTTTGGATGAAAAAACCGCAGGATTTGAGTGACAAAACCGCAGGAAATGGCTCTCCAAAAATGTCGATGCTTCGGGAGTCCGATTTTACTCGTTCACTTCTCGAAAAACCATTCACCTCGTTTTGCTGGGACGGTTGGAGGGGCGGTTGGTGCCGGGTGGCCGCCTCTGTTTTGGGTGGATTGTCGACTTGGATCCCCGAGGCACCGTGCCGCTCGTCGTCCATGGGCTCGAGCTGTCCGTTGCTCGCATCCTTGCCGAGGCAGTCGAAGGTCACATGACTAAATCAACCGTTGGCGGTGATGCCGTTCTCGTGGGCTTCATTTTTCCATGGCATTTTCCCGTCGATTTGTCGGTCTTTGCCGCGCTAGAGGTATCTTGCCGCGAGCTTCTCGAGTTCGGTGTCGCTTACGTTGTTGAGGATGCCGCCGTCAACGATCTTTGCGCCTGGAGCGCTTGCCCTAAGGGTCGACGCCGTCTTGCCCATTCCGCTCCCGCCCGAGGTGGCAAACAGGACGATTGTTTTGCCTGTCAGGTCGTAAGACTCGAGGAACGTGTTGACAATCGCCGGCGCCACGTACCACCAGATGGGAAATCCCAAAAAGATAGTGTTGTAGTCTTCGATGTGCTCGACTCTGGAGGTTATGACGGGGCGGCAGGAGGGATCGGCTGCCTCGAGTGTGCTGCGGCTCTGTTTGTCGCGCCAGTTAAGGTCGGCGCTTGTGTATGGATTGGCAGGCACAATGGCGAACAGATTTCCGTCCGCCACGCGAGCCAAGCGAGTGGCAACGTCCTTTGTGGTACCCGTTGCGCTGAAATATGCTACAAGTGTCTTAACCAATGGAGTTCCTTTCGTTGCTGTGGTTTGGACCTTATGCTGAGGTGCATTTGGCGCTTTCTCATGACCGCGATGCCGTGCGGTTTGTCCTGCATTCGGTTGAAGCGTTGCGTAGCCGGTAGATGAGATAGTCAAGGCGCTCGAGTTTCTGTTGTCCCGAGTGGATATCGTCGAGCAACTCGCGGCGATGTTGTTTTAGCAGGCAAATGCGCGCGCAGTCGCTGGCGGCCGAGCCGTACAGCTCGATAAGCTCTTCGCTGCAGCCGGCATCGTGTAGGCCATCGATGATGTTGTCGTCCATGTCGTCACTTTGTGGTTTTGACTTTGGCTTTGGTGCTACCGGCAAGCGGCTTTTCGCCGGGACGGGCTTTGGGACCAACGAGCGCGTGCGGTTGATGGGGCTCTTCGAGGAAGTCAACCTCGGCGGGGGAGAGCGTTATGTCGAGCGCGGCCACGGCGTCATCGACGCGCTCGGGCTTGGAGCAACCCACGATGGGCGCCTCGACGCCACGCGCCCAGTGCCATGCCAGCGCAATCTGCGGCATCGGCACGTCGTGATCGGCGGCAACCTTGGCCACGCGCTCAACGATGGGCATGTCGATGGCACGGTCATGGTCATACTTGCTGGCCATGGTCATGTCGGTGGTGCCACGCATGCTCGAGCTTTCCCATGTGGGGCGGCAGAGGTGTCCCGACGCCATGGGGCTGTATGGCGTAAGGGCCATGTCAAACTGGCGGCACACCGGAATCATCTCCCGCTCGTCCTCTCGGTACAGCAGGTTGTAGTGGCACTGCATGCTCGTAAAGGCCATCCATCCGTGGTCGCGTGCGACGATCTGCAGGTTGTGCAGCTGGTAGGCATACATGGCGCTGGCGCCGAGCGCGCGAACCTTGCCCTCGCGCACCAGGTCGTTGAGCGCTTCCATGGTCTCTTCCATGGGAACGTCGTAATCGAAGCGGTGGATGATGTAGAGGTCTAGGTAGTCGGTGCCCAAGCGCTTGAGCGAGCCTTCGATCTCGCGTTTGATGGCGTCGGCGGAAAGGCCGCCTTCGTTGAAGTGAACCTTGCTGGCCAGCACGACGCTCTCGCGAGCGATGCCCAGATTGCGCAGGGCGGCGCCTATGTACTCTTCGCTCGTGCCAAAGCTGTAGCAGTTCGCGGTATCGATAAAGTTGATTCCGGTGTCGAGTGCGCGTTTGATGACGGCGCGTGTGTCGTCGGGCCCGATGGTCCATTGATGAAAGTCGGGGCTGGGTTCGCCAAAGCTCATGCCTCCCAGGCAGAGTTTAGAGACTTTGATGCCGGAATGGCCAAGGGTTGTGTACTGCATGCCGTTCTCCTTGTTCTTGAGGGGATGACTACAGCGTACGTTGATATGCTGATGATGTATATTGCTTATATCGACTTACTGGGTATACGAATATCGAATGGCTGGCAAGCGGAATTGCTTGGTTGAGTTGAGGTGCAATGGAGCTACGGACTTTGCGTTACTTTTTGGCAGTGGCGCGTGAGGAAAATATGTCCGAGGCGGCAAATGTGCTGCACGTGACGCAGCCTACGCTGTCACGTCAGATTGCCGATCTTGAGCGCGAGCTGGGCGTGGAGCTGTTCGAGCGCACGAATCGATCGTGTGTGCTTACGAGCGATGGCATGCGCCTGCGCCAGCGCGCCGAGGAGATCGTCTTGCTGGTGGAGCAGACCGAGCTGGAGTTGGCTGATCGGGAGCTCGGTATTGCGGGCGTTATTCGCATCGGCGCCGGCGAAACCAAATCGATGCGGCTAGTGCTCGATGCCTTTACAGAGCTGCATCGGAATTATCCCGGAGTGACGATTGAGCTCTATACCGGTAACGCCGATGCGGTGGAGGAGCGTTTGGAGCGAGGCCTGCTCGACTTTGCGTTGTTGCTGGAGCCCGTTAACGTCGAGAAATACGAATGGATTCGTATGCCCGAGGCGGATCGAGCCGGTGCCGTTGTTGCCGCGAGCGGTCCATGGGGCGGCCGGGACGTGCTGACGCCTGCGGACGTGGCGAATATGCCGCTGCTGGTGAGTTCGCGCACCTCGAATCGAGCGCTGGACTTAGAAGCGTGGTCGAGTGGCGTTCTTAGCGTCGATGAACTCAATATCGTGGGACATTTCGACCTGATCGGTAACGCGTCACATCTGGTGCGTTCGGGCGCTGCGTGTGCGGTTAGCATTGGAAACTTGCTGCAGATAGATGAAGGCAGCGATTTGCGTTTTGTCCCATTTGAGCCGCCGCTTACCATTGCGTCGTATCTGGTATGGAAAAAATATCGCCTGCGTTCCCGCGCCTGCGAAGAGTTTCTGAACCGTTTGAATAGGATGTGACAAGGGGGCAGTCCCTTTACCGCATTGATCTGAGAGTAGATGTTGATGATTCTATCGTTGGCCCCCATGGAGGGAATTACCGGGCATGTGTTTCGTCGCGTGCATGCGGAGTGCTTCGGTGCGCTCGATTGTTATTACACGCCGTTTTTGCCGCCGCCGCGGGTGGGAAACCGCTTTGGCGGCAAGGCGTTTAAGGAGATCGATCCTGCCAATAACCAGGGGCTCAACGTAGTGCCTCAGCTGATGTCCAAGAATGCGGACGAGTTTGTGTGGGCGGCACAGGTGCTCGCCGACATGGGCTACCGCGAGGTCAATCTCAACCTTGGCTGCCCCTCGGGTACGGTTGTCGCCAAGGGCAAGGGCTCGGGCTTTCTGCGCAACCTCGACGAGCTCGAGGTGTTCTTGAGCGATGTGTGCGAGCGGTCACCGTTACCGGTATCGGTCAAGACCAGGCTGGGGCTTGAGAGCGACGACGAATACGAGCGTGTGCTCGATCTGTATTGCCGCATGCCGTTGGCAGAGCTGATCGTGCACCCGCGCGTGCAAAAGGATCGCTATACGGGATCGCCGCGCAAGGAGTTTTACGGCGAGACGCTGGAACGCGCGCCGTTCCCCGTGGCCTATAACGGCGACATTTTCGATCTTGAGGATATGGACGCGCTGGTGGAGGCCTATCCCGGCACGCGCCATGTAATGCTGGGGCGTGGCTTGCTTGCGAATCCCGCGCTCGCTCGCATGGTCAAGGGTGGCCCTGCTGCAACGGCTGCTGAGCTGCAGCGCTTCCACGACACGCTGTTTGCGGCCTATGCAGAAGAGATTGGCGGCAATGCGGTCTTCCGCATGAAGGAGTGGTGGTTCTACGCCAAGTGCGCTTTCGCTGATCCCGCTACCGTCCACAAGATCGTACGCAAGACCAAAAAGGTCGACGAATACCGCGCTGCCGTCGAGCGCGTCTTTCGTGAACAGCCGCTTGCGCCCATAGCCCGCTTCCACGGCTAGTTAGTCGTTGGGGACGCACTTTAACGACTAGTCATTTAAAAGAACGTCCCGAATGACTATGTTGCAAAATACCGTACGCCAGCATCCAAAGATGTCGAAAAATGTCGACTTTGGATGCTGGCGTACGTCTTTGGGCTCGGTGGATAACTAGGCAATCATTGCATCGATCGTGATGAGCTCCCTGAGTCGCTCTGTGCGTGTCTGCCCATGGCGCTTTGCTTTTGCATCAAACGCATCAAGAACCGACTCACCCACACGTGCCGATAAAACAACGCTTGGCTCATCAGAGATCGGCGGTCTTCCCAGCTTGATGGTGCGACCCTTCGGCCACTCATCTTTTTCGTATGCCTCCGCGGCTTTCTCCAACTCTCCGGGGGCAAATCCCATCATCTTTTCGAGCTGCTTAGCGTCCATAGCGCCTCCTATCGATTGACATAATGTCGAGCGCTGGTTCTCGGAATCTCTTTTTGTATACAGTTTTGTAGACAAAAATACAAGCAGTTTATCAAACTAATTAACGTGTATTGACTAGTTTTTTCGATAGGAAATGAGCATCGATGGCTTCGCTATTTCTTCGCTTTCCAGTCTGGAACATGAGCGCTCATTGAACCTGCAGAGGGGGCACTTTAACAAACTATCGAGATTCTGGCCAGGAGCTTTCACCGGTCTTCGGTGGAGAGAACAGCTCAATTCGCGACACAGTGTGTCGCGAATTGGAGTAGTCGCTGAGTGTTCTTTAACAACTAGTCATTCAAGAAGAGAGCGTCTAAGTGCCGGAATTGCCATTTTGAGTCGTCCCTAACGACTATTCTGGAGGTTTGTGTGCAAAAAAGGGCAAATATGAGTACTGTTGCCATTATGGTTGCATTTATTTTGTTCAAAAATGAGGTCCCTGATGAGATTTAATACCATTAGGCGTCTCTTTTATTGAACATATGGGGAGGAATAACGCCGTCTGCGGGCGCTTGGGGCGTTGAATGATCCCTGAAATGATTAAAATCGCTGTTACTAAACAAGTAGCAGTACTCATATTTGCCATTTTTTGAGCACGGTCCTCTAAGGAGCCCTTTCCAGAGATGTCAGATGGCCTCAAACAGCCATAATCCAAAGACCGTCTCAAACAACCAGTCATTTAAGAACGTCCCCAATGACTACCCCTGCAAAAAACTGTACACCAGCATCCAAAGATGTCGAAAAATGTCGATTTTGGATGCTGGTGTACATGTTTGGGTCGTATGGGTTGGGGCCAGCCGACCGCAATAGAACGCTAGAGCAGGTTCTTCTGTGCCCACGCGATGATATCGCTCGACTCGTAGAGCGGCTTGCCGTCGATGAACAGGCAGGGAACCTGGCGTTTTCCGCCGATGGCGATGAGTGTCTGTTCGGCATCGGAATCGGTCGAGATATTGCGCTCGGGAATGGTCACGCCGTTATCTGCCAGAAAGCGCTTGATCTTTATGCAATACGGGCAGCCGGTCATAACGTAGAGCACGAGCTCGTGATCAGTAGCCATGGGTCTCCAATCGGTTGAGGTTTTGATTGAAATACCCAAAGCCGCCGCGGTCTATGCGCGCGTCAACGACGACTCGATGGCCTGAACTAGAAACGCCGTGGCTCCGGTGCCGCATGGCTTGTCGTAGTAGTCGATAAAGCGCTGATCGGCGAGGTAGCCGTGGGCGAGCCCCAGATAGGCCTCGTCTTGGGGCTCGCTGCCCCAGTTGAGAGCTATCCAGCGGTGATGCATCGCGACGAGCTTGCGAGCCTCGCTTCCATCCGCATCGCCGTCGCCCATGGCAATCGAGAGCTGACCCAGAATAGCGCGTTCAAGTTCCTTCATGTCGTTCCATGTCTCGGGGTCCATGTCCAGCAGCGCTTCGTTTGCCGCATCGATAGCCTCATCGCCATAGCGCGCCCGGGCTTCGGCGCCGTAGCGCTCTTCGTTTTCCTGCACGGTGTGCCAGCGCTCCAGTTGCGGCAGGACGGCGCCCATGAGCGAGACGGCTTCGTCGAGCGACATGCCGGTGTTTTGCGCCAGCCGCGGGGCACAATCCTCAATCATCGCCTCCATGGTGGTGTCGTAGGTGTACTTGCCGTGGTCGTAGCACCACTTGCAGTAATGGTCGGTCGTGGCGCCCGTGGCGTCGGTGCCGCAGTCGTCGGGCGTGAGTATCATGCCGCAGCTCTGGCAATAATGCTCGGGCATTTCGAGCAGGTGGGGCAGCGGCTCTCCGGTTACGGCGGCAATGAGCTTCATCATGTCGATACCCGGGGTGACTTCGCCGCGCTCCCAACGGCTAACGGCTTGGCGTGTGACGAAGAGCTTGGCGGCGAGCTGCTCCTGGGTAAGGTGATGGGCGCGACGGATGGCAATGAGCTTTTCTGCAAAGGCCATAGCGGCTCCTTTCTGCTGGTTGGCGGCTTAAGCATACGCGGCGGCTGGCTCCCCTCCAAGCAACCGTTGGTTGCACGACGGGGGCCGCGACAAAGAATTGCGTGCAACGCCCCACGCCTCCATGCCGTACAATGACCGGCATGGAACCTATTGCACACATACATACCGACCTGCCGCAGAAGTTCGGCATTCCGCGCAACAGCTTTTTGGCGCCCCATCTGCAGGGACGCATCGTCTTTAAGCCGGAATTTGCCTCCAATGCAGCGGTTGAGGGCCTAGACTCCTTCTCTCACCTGTGGCTGCTGTGGCGCTTCGAAAACGGAACGCCCGGCGGCACGGCTAAGGATATTGCCGTCGACGCTAAAACGCAGGACAGGTCCGGAACCAACGCAAAATGGTCGAAAACCGTGCGCCCGCCGCGTCTGGGCGGAGCCGAGCGCGTGGGCGTCTTTGCCACGCGCAGTCCGTTTCGCCCTAATCCCATCGGTCTCACCTGCGTTAAGCTCGACCGCGTGGAGCTTACCGACGATGGCCCCATCATCCATGTGCTGGGGGCCGATCTGCGCGACGGCACGCCCATCTACGACATTAAGCCCTACATTCCGTTTGCGGACTGTCACCCGGATGCGACCGGCGGCTGGATTGAGGATGCTCCGTGGCAAGAGCTCGACATCGAGTTCCCGCAGACGCTGCAGGATATGGTCCCGCCCACAAAGCTCCCCGGCCTGGTCGAGGTCCTGCGCCAAGACCCGCGCCGCGCAGGCAGCAAGCACGAGCCGAACCGCGTCTATCATCTGGCCTTCGCCGGGCTCGACATATCGTTTACGGTCGATGAAACCCAGCTAACCGTAGTTGCCGTCAACGACGCGCGAGACTAACCGGCCATTCGTCCGCACCCGTCAAATTAAGCGCCAAACCCCATGTCAAAATCGCCCATGCTGGTGGACAATAACGCCTACCAAAATAGTCCGCTTTGCATGGGAGCTCAGCATGAAATACGACTTTAGCTCGCTTATCGACCGCCACGGCATGGATGCCATCGCCGTTGACTCTTGGGGCGAGATCCCCGGCATGGCTCCGAACGCACCCGACGAGGGCTTCGACCGCATTCCCATGTGGGTGGCGGATATGAACTTTGCCACGGTGCCCACGGTCCAGGAGCACATCATTCAGCGCGTCCAGCACCCCATGTTTGGCTACTTTAACCCGCGCGCCGAGTATTTCGACCGCATCATCGAATGGCAGAGCCGACGTAACGGCGTCGAGGGCTTGGCGCCGGAGCACATCGGCTACGAAAACGGCGTGCTGGGCGGTGTCGTGTCGACGCTGCGCGCGTATGTCCAGCCGGGCGATGCGGTGCTGGTCCACAGCCCCACCTACATCGGCTTTACCAAGTCTATCGAAGCCGCGGGCTATCGTATTGTCCACAGCCCGCTTAAACTCGACGACCTGGGCGTGTGGCGCATGGACTTTGAGGACATGGAGTGCAAGCTCGCCCAAAACCACATTCATGCCGCGGTGTTCTGCTCGCCGCACAATCCCTGCGGCCGCGTATGGGAGCGCGACGAGATCGAGCGCGCCATGGACATCTATCGCCAGCACGATTGCGTGGTGATCTCGGACGAGATTTGGTCCGATATCATCCTGCCGGGGCACAAGCATATCCCGACGCAGTCGGTGAGCGAGGATGCCCGCATGCGTACGGTTGCCCTCTACGCGCCCAGCAAGACGTTCAACCTGGCGGGCCTGGTCGGCAGCTACCACATTGTCTACAACGAGACGCTGCGTGACCGCATGTGCGCCGTGTCCGACAAGACTCACTACAACGAGATGAATGTCCTCTCCATGCATGCGCTTATTGGTGCCTATCAGCCGCAGGGCTACGAGTGGGTGGACGAGCTCAACCAGGTGCTTGCCGGCAACATCGAGTACTTCTGCACGTATGCAGAAAAACACTGGAAGGGCGTCGCGTTTTCGCGTCCGCAGGGCACGTACATGGTGTTTCTGGACTGCACCGAGTGGTGCCGCGAGCATGGCCGCGATATTCAGTGGTTGCTCGACGAGGGGGCGCGCGTGGGCGTGGGGTATCAGGACGGCCGCCCGTTCCACGGGCCCTGCCACATTCGCGTGAATCTGGCGCTGCCGCTTTCGCGCGTGAGGGAAGCGTGCGACCGCCTGGACCGCTACGTTTTTAATGCACGGTAAGTGAGCACTGCATGCGGGGTCTTCTGCCAAGTCGGCTGGAAGGCCCC
>CABSNX010000015.1 GCA_902479205.1 uncultured Collinsella sp.
CCTTTGTGCGGCTTGCGGTGCATGTGCTCCAAGGATACCCCAGCGCTGGGTGCTCGATGCGCACGACTGGGGCCGGCGGTGTCTGAGCCGGTGACCGATGGCGTCTGCTGTCTTAACAAGGCGATTGCGGTTTGGCGTGCGGTCGCTGGATGGATGCTTCGACCGTCCAAGAAGTAGCGGGGTGTTTTGGCGGGGGCGTGCCGTCAAGCAAATGGGCAAGTGCTTGGTCAGCTTTTGGCCAGTTGAGCGGCAACCTTGCCAAAATCTTGACGGATTTGCATTTAGACGTCGACGAATGAACACTTTGGTTGCACCGTGGCAAAAAACCGCTGGTCGTTTGCCGAAAACTCGCCGGAGTCGCGAGCCGCCTCCGATGCACATGCTATCTTCGCGCCATGAGTTACTTCATCGTTTCACATAACGCTGCACTGGCGCTCTTGGCGCACATCCCGAACCCGCGCTTTGGGGATTCGGAACCAGAGGTCGTGTCGATCGCGGGCGCCTGCGCGCTCTCGGATCAAGAAGCGCAGGAGGTTATCGATCGCTATGACCTGGGAATCGATACGCTGGATTTGCTGGTGCCGTCGCGCGCCGACCGTCGGCGGAGCAAGCACGTTAAGACGCATCTGTGCACCAACGAGCTCCCGGCAGGTTCGTTTATCTCGCTGGGCCACTGGATGGGCGACCTGGATGCATACGTGTGCTCTTCCGAGCTGGCGTTTTTGCAGGCAGCGCACGATGGCGATGCGGCGGCGGCCATCTATGCCGGCTATGCCATGACATCGGACTACCGGCTGGATAACCTTGCTCCCGGCGGGGTAACAAGCAGGGATGCGGGCATGCGCGACGGCAGGCTCACGACCAAGGAGCTCATTGCGGCGTACCTTGACCGGGCGTCAAAGGTGAGGGGCGCCGCCAAGGCGAAGGCGTTGCTTCCGTGCGTGGAAGAGGGCTCACGGTCTCCAAGGGAGTCGGGGCTTTGCATGTTTATGTCGCTACCTGCGTATTACGGCGGGCTTGCGCTGGGCAAGGCCGAACTGAACAAGAAGTACTTCATTCGCGACGGTTACAACGATGGGCGCAACCGCAAACTGCGCGTGTTGGAGCGCACACCCGACATAACGCTTACGGCGAAAGCAGAGGTGGGCTTGGATAAAGTAAGGGCTGGCTTGCTGCCCGAGGTGTTTACCGCACTGGTCGATTACGACAGCGATGCCATCCATGACGGAAGCGAGAAAATCCACAAGGATGCCGAGCGCCGTAACGAGCTGCAGATGCTCAATGAGGTCGCGTACTTTACGGTGACGACTGACCAGGCAAATGACTATGACAAGCTCGTTCGCCTGTGCGAGCGCATCCGACGCAAGCTGCATCGTCGCAAGCGGCCCATATTTTACAAGCCTATGACTGAGGAAGCGCGATATTTGGCACAGGCGCGCCTCGAGACAAAGCGGTTTAAGCTCTGGCAGACCGTTATTGAGGCGCATCAGTATTGGTAGAGCGGGCCTTTGGCGGCGGAGGGGTGCTGCCGTATTGAAGGTGAATGGTTTCCTGCGAAGTGAACGAGCGTTTTTGGACCCCCGAAGCATCCACACTTTTTGGCGCCAAAACCGCAGGATTCTAACGACAAAACCGCAGGAAATGAGCCGCCAAAAGTGTCGATGCTCCGGGGGTTCGTTTTGGCTCGTTCACTTCGCGGGAAACCATTCACCTTCGATTTGCGGGGGTCGCCCGGATATGGCTGCGAGGCCCATTCGGGCCTGATCGGGGCGCTCGCTGGGGTTGTTTGGGCGACTTTGGGCTTGGCTGGGGTGGCCTCCGGTGTTGTCGAGACCACTTTGGGCTCGATTGGTGTGGTTGCTGGCGTTGTTGAGACGGCTTTGGGCGCCGCGACGCCCGCATGGCTTGGCGGCGTAAAACAAAACAGCTCAGAGGCGAAGCCTCTGAGCTGCGAACATTTGGTGGGCGTTAGAAGATTTGAACTTCTGACCTCTTCCGTGTCAGGGAAGCGCTCTCCCCCTGAGCTAAACGCCCGATCAAGGGTGCGCAAGTGCGCAGGGAATAATATAACGGAGCTCCCGCCCAGTGGCAAGAACTATTTTTAAAAAGCGGCGATTTGCGACCCTATCCGCCCCGATGCAGCGCGAACAGCACGCGGAAAGTCGCGATTGTACCCCCGATGAACTGCACATTCGCGTAAAATAACTCCATTATGGGCAAATGGTGTCCAGGTAGTTTACAGCACAGCATCTGGGGGAGGGGCATGTCGGACGCACGCTCGCTGCGAAAACAGTTCAATCGCATGCTCGCCACGTTGCTGGTGGCGCTTGCTGCTGCCGGAGCTGTAACGTATGCCTGGTACATCTACAACGCCAACCGCCATATCACCGATGTCAAGATGGCCGCGGGTACGGGCGTGACCTTCCTCATCTCCAACGAGTACGACGGCGAATACAAAACCAACGCTGGCCTGAGCTTTGCAGGTCTGCTCGATCCCGTCTCGACCGACAACGTGCTCAACGGCTTTCAAAAGGTAACGGGCTTTACCGGCGGAACCACGCAGGACTCTTTGTTTGCCAGCATGTTTGGCGCGGCTGAGCATTCCGACTACTACAAGACCTCTCTGTACCTGGCCACTAACTCGGCCGCAACCGACGTGTACCTGTCGGGCATCGACTTTACCGAGCAGGATCCGACAAAACCCATCTCCACCGCCCTGCGCGTGGGGCTGGTTGCCTATGCTCCAGGGCAGAGCGACACCGTTACGGGCCAGTACGTCTTTGAGGTCTCGGGCGAGCACAATCCCCAGGCGCGCTATAACACGCTCGATGGTAAGGACGCCGGCGAAAGCGAGCAGAACCACCTGGTACTCGACAGCACCCGCTCCGATGGTGCCACGGTCCATTTTGACCAGCTGACCAGCGCAAACTTCTGCGACTACAACGAAGACACCGGCATCGTGAGTCTCAAGGAGGCCACGACCAAGATCTGCAGCTTGCCCGCCGCTGCCAAAGGCGCCGATCGTAGCACGCCCGTGCGTGTGGATGTATACGTGTGGCTGGAAGGCTGCGATCCCGACTGCACCAACAACCTGGCCGCCACCGGCTTGCAATCGCTGGCGCTGCGCTTTGCCGGCAAGCGTTCGTAAGGGGGCTGGGTATGAGTGCATCGAACATCAAAGACATCCTAAGCTCGCGCCGTCGCATGGTTGCCGCGGCCGCATGGATGTTGGTGCTGGTAGCCGCCCTGAGCGCCGCCACCTACGCCTGGTTCAGCAACTCGCGCTACACCAACGTGACGCCCGTGGCGCACACGGTAAGCGACGAGGGTTCCGACCTGCAGATCGGCCTTTCGGCTAACGGGCCCTGGGACACAACGGCAACGCTTGCCGCGGCCGACAAGACGCTCTATCCCATCTCGACGGCAGACCTTTCCCGCTTTTGGCGTGGCACGTTCCAAAACGCCGCGGGCATCACGACCAACTTTGCCGACTGCACCGCGCAGCTGGACGACTACGCTCTTTCGGGCACGCTGTACCTCAAGGGCAACGACAGCGCGCTCAACGTGTATCTGTATCAGGGCCAGATGAGCGTGACGAGCGACCCGCAGCTGCTGGCCGCGCTGCGCCTGGGCCTGGTCATCACGACCCAGTCGGGCACGCAAACGCATATCTTTACCTGCGATGACCTAGGTAACACCGCTGGCGCTACCAGCAGACGCACTACGGCGCAAGACGGCGTGGTTGTGGCGGGCGGCGCTTCGGGCTGGGCCTACACCGCCGACCCTGCGCGCGCCATAAGCGCTTACAGTATGGACGGCGCCGGCGACACGCCCACGGCGCGCGCGGGCGCCACGCCCATCTGCACGCTGGCCGCCAACGAGGTGGCAAGCGCTCATTACGTTGTGTACATGGAAGGCTGCGACGCTAATTGCATCGACGAGGCCCAGGCCCGCGATGTGGTACTGCAGCTTGCCTTTGCCGCGGCCAAGGCATAGGGGGGCGAGCTAAATGCACAAGAATAAGCACATGCAGGTAGGCGCCAGCGAGTCCGCGGGCGCAACCCCGGGGACCGCACCCGCCGCTGCCGCCGAGCGCGCTGTGGGTTCGGACTCTGACACCCGCCGCCACGCCCACCGCGCGCGTGCCTACATCGCGCTCGTCATGGTGGCACTCGCCGCCACGCTGGGCGCCGCGACCTACGCTTGGTTCACGAACAACATGAAGGTCAACACCAACTCGGTGAGCGTGCACAGCGACACGTCCAAGCTGGTGCTGGAGCTGGGCGATGCCGACCGCGGCAGCTGGTCGCAGCAGGGCGACGTTTCCCTAGCTTCTATCGCGACCGGCGCCGTGACGCTCTACCCGGTCTCGACCTTCGATCTCAACGGCTTTGCTGCCTGTGCGCAAAACAACTCTGCCGGCGATGCCACAGTGTTTGAGCAGGCAAAAGACAACGGCTCCGCCTTCTACCACGGTTGGATCGACCTGCGCTCCACCATTACCGGAACGGGCGCCAGCAAAGTAAGGGGCAAGGTCAACCTGTATCTGGCCGAATCGCTGGTCCCGCAGGGTGCCGATGCCGAGCTGCTGCGCGCAGCCCGCGTGGGCATAAAGATCTCGAGCGGCAACCAGGTGCTTGCCACCAACATTTTTGAGCTCGACAGCTCTGATAGCGGCCATCGCGACGAGCATCCCGCGACCGCGCCTTCGGGCCTGGCGGGTTACACCGAGGGCATGCTCCTGGGTTGGCAAAACGGCCAGCTTGCTTGCGGTGCCAACGTAACGCAGGACCCTGCTGCCTTTACGCTGGACACGAGCGAGACGGCCACGCGCCCGCAAAACACGCTTGCCACGCTGGGGCTTGGCCAGACCTATCGTCTGGATATCTTTTACTACATCGAGGGCACCGACCCCGATAGCGCCGACTATCTCTATCAAGATCCGGGCACCTTGCACCTGGCGCTCTTTGCGACCCTGGATGGTGAGTAGCAATGGCACGTATCATGCCCGACGACCGACGGTCCGTCGCCAACGGCGCCCAGACACAAGCCGCCGCGCCCACCGACACCGACCTGCGCCGCAAGCTCACCACAACCGTGGTGCTGGTGCTGTTTGCGCTGGTGGCGATAGCCATGGCAACGTTCGCCTGGTTCTCAATCGCCGATAGCGCCAAGACCCGCATGCTCATGATCGACGCCAACGCCGACGGCTCGCTGCGCTTTGATCTGGACGAACACGCCACATTCGACGAATACGTGCACAGCCTGGGCTTCGATCAGATCTCGGCGCGCATCGCTAGCGAAAAGGGCGTGGACATCGATGCGTCCAAGCTCAAGCCCGTCACCACGAGCGACTACCAGACCTTCACCTTCGAGGACGGTTCCACTGCCGATCCCGCCACCGGCGCCTACCTGGAGTTCACGCTGCACTTTATGAGCAGTACGGACCTGCGCGTTCGCCTGACCGGCCAGGATGGTGACGGTGGCGTGTCCGGCACGCGGTTTAGCTCCGACACGCAGGGCATGGCCAGCGCCATGCGCATGAGCTTTACCGCCGACGGCCACACCTGGGTCTACGACCCCAACGGGGGCGGGAGCTCGTCCGGCGCGGCCACCGTCTTTGGGCTCGACTCGGGCGCTGCCACCGCGGCCAGCGATATGTTCGACCTGATAAAAGATACGGATAAGCCGGTGACCGTTCGCATATGGCTCGAGGGAACGGACCCAAATTGCACTAATATGCTAAAGGGAGCTAACTATTCGGTTTCGATGCGCTTCGAGGGCATCGAGGAACAGTAGATATGCACGGCGGCTGCCCGGCCGCGCACGACCTAGACAGACACGGTAGTAAGGGACATCATGCAATCTGTTAAAAAAGTCGCATCCATCGCGTTGAGCGTCGTCATGTGGATCATCATCCTGGTGGCGGCCCTGTATGCGTTTACCACGCTCGCCACGCGCGAGGACGGCAGTGTCTCTGACATCGCCGGGTTCACCCCGCTTGCCGTGCAGTCCGACTCCATGGCGCCCACGTTTAACAAGGGCGACCTCATCTTCATCAAAAAGTGCGACACCTCCAAGCTCGAGGTGGGCGACATCGTGACGTTCCATACCATCATCGACAACGAGTACGCGCTCAACACGCACCGCATCGCCGCCATCGACGAGGTTAACGGCATGCGCAGCTTTACCACCAAGGGCGATAACAACGACGTGGCCGATACGCACATCATCAGCGATGGCGACATCGTTGGTAAGTACCTGTTCGCGTTGCCGCAGATGGGCAAGGTCATGGACTTCCTGTCCAGCTCCATGGGCTTCCTCATCGTGATTGTCCTGCCCATGCTGCTGTTCTTTATCTACCAGGTGTATCACCTCATCGTGGTGGGCATGAACCTCAAGCGCGCTATGGCCGAGGAGGACCGCCTGGCCGCCGCGGCTGCCATCGTGGATGCCGAGGGCAAGGGCGACACCGCAACCGTCACGGCCGATAACGCCGCCGAGCAGCTCGCCCAGGCCGAGGCCAAGCTCGAGGAAGCTCGTCGTCTGAAGGCTGAGGCCGAGGCGGCGATGAACGCGACCAAGCAGGAGGGTACCGACGGTGAGTGAGTTTCTGGGATTTGCCTGGGAGCTGTTGGCAAAGGTCGTCTACAACGTCGTTGCCGTCGTGAGCTCCATCCTTGACCTGCTGGTGTTTGGCTGGGTTGAGTACTTCAACATCTTTATGACCTACTTCACCACGTTTGACCTGGTGGGCAAGATCGGCGCGGTCATTCTGCTTGCCATGCTCATCGCGGTCCCCGTGCTGATTGTGGCCATTCTGGTCCACCGCTACCGCATCAACCGCCGCCTGCATCGCGACGACACGTCCAACAAGGCGCTCTATCGCGAGATCGGCCGCCTCAACAAGCAGGTGCTCGACCTCATGGACGAGAAGAACAAGCTGCTGGCGCTCAAGGTCAATGCCATGGGCGGCACCAAGCAGATTCCGTACGTGGGCGCCTCGGCCCTGGCCGACGACCACCTGCCCACGGTGGGCAACGTGGTGGGCGCCGCCGCGGGCGCGCCTGCGAGCGAGGGCGCCACGGCTGCCGTGGTGTCGGGCAACGCGTCGCTCGCGCTCGATGGCGAGGGCGTCAAGGACGCCGCGGCCGCTATGGCCAAGGCCACCGTCGAGGCCAAGACTCTTGCCGAGGAAAAAGAGATCGCCCAGGCCAACCGCTTCCCCAAGCTGTCCCTTGTGGACCTTAAGTACCGCGACTGGGAGCCCCCGGTCTACGACGATGCCATCTCGCTGGAGGACTTTGTCGACAGCTTCCGCGCGTTCGCCTGCAGCCAGATGAAGCTCTACTACACGCCCGAGGTCATCCGCCGCTTTGTGGCCGGCATGGCCGCCTCCAAGCTGCTGATTCTGGAGGGCATTTCGGGTACCGGTAAGACGTCGCTGCCATACAGCTTTAGCCGCTATCTGGACAACCCCGCAACCATCGTGTCGGTGCAGCCGAGTTTTCGCGATCGCACCGAGGTGCTGGGCTACTTCAACGAGTTTTCCAAGCGCTTTAACGAGACAGAGTTCCTCCGTGCCGTGTACGAGGCGGGGCTGCGCCAGGACCCGTCCATGATCGTGCTCGACGAGATGAACCTCGCCCGCGTGGAGTACTACTTTGCCGAGATCCTGTCGGTGCTCGAGATGCCCAGCCACGACGAGTGGGTGCTCGACCTGGTGCCTACCCAGTGGGCCGCCGACCCCAAGGGTCTGCACGACGGAAAGCTCACCATTCCCGACAGCCTGTGGTTTATCGGCACGGCCAACAACGACGACTCTACCTTTACCATCACGGACAAGGTGTACGACCGCGCGATTCCCATCGAGCTCAACGAGCGCGCCGACGCGTTTGAGTGCGAGCCGCACGAGCGCGTGCACGTGACGGCCGAGCATCTGCAGTATCTGTTCCAGAAGGCCAAGGTCGAGTACGTGATCGACGAGGAGCTGCTCCAGAAGATGCACAAGCTGGACCAGTACCTGCAGACCCGCTTTAAGCTGGCCTTTGGTAACCGTATCATCAAGCAGATGTACGACTTTATCCCCGTGTACGTGGCGTGCGGCGGCACCGAGCTGGGCGGCATGGACTACATCATCGCCCGCAAGGTGCTCAAGAAGTTTGAGTCCATGAACGTGAGCTTTGTGCGCGACGAGATGAAGGGCCTGATCGAGTACATCGAGAAGACCTTTGGCGAGGGCGGCCTGCCCGATTCTGTCATGTATCTGCAGCGGATCCAGAACTTCTACTAATGCCGTAAGCGCGGGGCGTGGGACAAGACAATCAGTAGCGTTTGCCCAGTGTGGTGTCGTCACGCCCCTTACCGATCGATACAACCTATGGAGTAACCCATGTCCGAGACCATTCAGGACCTCTATACCAGCTTCTCCGAGCAAATGGAGCCTATCCAGGAGGACAGCCGCTACTTCCGTTATCTGTTTGAGATGGCGCAGGCCTCGGGCACCACGATCGAGCAGCAGCGCGAGGAGCTCGTCAAGGTGGTGGACGAGGAATGGATCAGCATGATCGAGGACTCGCTCGACGCCATCAACACCATCATCGAAAATCCGCGCCGCTTTATCACCACCGAGGAAGAGGTGGTGCCGGTCTCGCTCGCCAAAAAGATCAGCGCCGACAGCGTCCGTCACCTGAGCCAGAACACGCAGTTCCTGGCGCCGAGCGACGATGGTGGCGTCCACCCCACGCGCATCCTCAACGTCAACACCGTCGAGACGTACGACCTGTACGAGAACCGCTTTATCTACCACCTGATTCAGCGCCTGCTGACGTTTGTGGACAAGCGTACCGACGTGATCTTTTGGTCGACGGGCAACGAGATCCGCAACCGCTTTAAGATGCACAGCAAGATCGACGACGCGTACGAGGAGATCGAGTACAACGTCGAGATGACGGTCAAGAATCGCCAGAGCTTTGCCGAGAACGATGCCGACAACATGGACGTCTTTATGCGCATCGACCGCGTGCGCCGTCTGGTCATGGCGCTGCGCGGCGCGTCGTTCTGCCAGATTATGAACGGCTGCAGCGCGGTCCGCAGCCCCATCCAGCGCACCAACCTCATCATGAAGGACCCCAACTACCGCAAGTGCTACCAGCTGTGGCAGTTTATGGAGCGCTACGACAAGGTGGGCTACAACATCGACGTGCAGCAGCAGGCGCTGGCGTTCGATGACGAGTACATGGTGCAGATGTACACCAACCTCATCAACAACTACACCGTCTTTAAGAGCCTGACCGACGACGAGCGCAACCTGCAGGAGCTCGAGAGCGTGCATCCCGAGCCGGTGGCGCCCAAGTTTATTAAGGAGATTAAGGAGGTGCAGGTCGATAGCCCCGACCTGCCCGATGTCGAGGTCCGTCGCGTGTTTGTGGAGGAGGTCACGCAGGCCCAGCTCGATGCCGAGCAGGCGCTGGCCGAGGCTCGCGAGCAGATTGAGGAGCTGCAGGGGCAGGTCAAGTCCTGGAAGGTGCAGGCGCACGCGCTGACCGACGAGCGCGACGACCTGGCCGACGAGCTGGACGAGGCCAAGACGCGTGAGCTGGCGTTGACGCAGCGCGCTCAGATGGCCGAGGCTGATGTTGAGGAACTGCGTGGCTCGCTGGAGGATGTCGAGGCGGGCAAGAAAGCTGCCGAGGCCGACGCTGTCGAGGCGCGTGAGACCGCGGCGGTGCAGCTTGAGCAGGTGCGTGCCGAGGCCGATGCCGAGGTCGCGGCCGCTCGCGCCGATGCCGACGCCAAGATTGCGGCCGCCGAGCAGGCGGCCGCCGAGCAGGTCGCGCAGGTCAAGAGCGAGTCCGCCGCGGCTCTGGCTGCCAAGGCGGCGGCCGATGCCGCCGAGCTGCAGGCCACCAAGGACGCTGCTGCGGCCGAGCTTGCCGGTGTGCGTGAGGCCTCTGCCAAGGAGGTGGCCGAGCTGCATGCCAAGCTGGACGCCGCCCAGCTGCAGATTGAGGAAGTGCAGCTGACGGCCGAGCGCGATGCCCGTGCCGCGGCCGAGGCGGCCGACGCCGCCGCTGCTGTGGCGGAGCAGAAGCTCGCCGACACCGTTGCCGCGGCCGAGGAGAAGGTTTCCGCTGCTCAGCAGGCCGCCGATTCTGCCGTCGAGCGGGCTGCGATGGACGCCAGCGAGAAGGTCGCCGCAGCCGCTGCCGAGCGCGATGCTGCCACGCGTGCCGCCGAGGAGGCCCGTGCCGACGCCGATGCGCGTATCGCCGCGGCCGAGCTTGAGGCAGGGGAGCGCATCGAGCAGGAGGTTGCCGACGTCCGCGCCGCTTGCGAGCACGAGCTCGAGGCCGCCCGCGCGGAGATGCAGCAACGCTTGGACTCGTTGGCGCATGAGCTGGAGCAGGCCGAGCGCGATCGCGCCCGTGCCGAGCGCCGTGCCGAGGGCAACAGCCTGTCGCGCTATCTTCTGGCCCGCCTGCGCGGCGAGGCTGGCGAGGGCGTGGCCGCTGCGCCTGACGAGGATGGCGCTTCTGCGGCGGATGTCACCGAGGCCGAGGTCGCTGCTGACCCCGAGACTTCCGCAAAGGACGACGACAAGTGATGAAGCACGTGCTCCGCGTGATCAACGTGCTGGCGACCGTGGTGATCCTGGTCGCCTTTGTGGTGTTGCTGCGCACGGTGTTCACGCCCGCCGGCGAGATTCCCACCATCATGGGCTACGGCTTTATGCGTACACTGACCGGCTCGATGGAGCCGGCGATTCCCGTGCATTCGTTTATCGTCGTCGATACCGACAACAGCCAGGTCTACCAGGCGGGCGATATCATCACCTTCCATTCGTCCGATGACGCGCTGGAGGGTTCGCTCAACACGCATCGCATCGTTACCGTGGAGGCCGCGGCCGACGGCACGCCGGTCTACCGCACCAAGGGCGACGCCAATCCGGTTGAGGACGCCGCGCCCGTGCCCGCCGCCGACGTGGTGGGTCGCGTGGTCTTTGTCTCGGCGGGGCTGGGCGTGGTGGTCTCGTTGCTCACCAACCCGCTGCTGTTCTTCCCGCTTATCGTGGTGCCGCTGATCGTGCTGCTGGTGCTCGAGATTCGCCATATGGTCAAGACCACACAAGAGGTGTCACGCGCCGAGGACGAGGCCGCCCTGCGTGCTGCCGTGGAGCAGATTCGCGAAAAGCGTCGCCGCGAGCAGGAAGACCAGGACAGCGCCAAGGAGCAGAGCGACGGCGAGCATACTGGGGAAAGTGTGGAAACCGATCCCGGCGCCCTAGACGATTCCAACCGCTCGGCATAGCTCTTCGGTGCCTTTTGTCCCTGCAATTTGGACGCCCATAGATGTTCCGAATCATCTGCTTTTTCATGCCGATATTCGTGCTACAGTTTGAGCGCTTTGTTGCCAATTGATTTCGGGGGAGTGGAATGGAGCAGGAGCGCACAGCGCAGCGTGCACGCAAAAAGGCTTCGGTACCGATGACGGCGGCGTCCGATTTTGTCGTGCCCGAGGGAACTGACGAGCTCAGCCGCAGCACCCGCCGTGCATGGCGCGACCGCCTCAACGATGCGTCGTCGCGCAAGATGATTACGGGCGTTCTGGCCACGCTGGCGGGCGGTTCGTTTTGGGGTTTTTCGGGCACCAGCGCGAGCTTTCTGTTCGATACCTACCATGTCGATACGCTGTGGCTCATGAGCGTGCGCCAGATTCTTGCCGGCCTGCTCTTTATGGCCGTGGTGGTCACGCGCGATCGCGAGCGTCTGGTTAGGCTCTGGACCACGCCCGCCGACCGTAGGCAACTGCTGCTTTTTACCGCTTTTGGCCTGCTGTTCAACCAGTTCTGCTATCTTTCGGCCGTGCGTCTGACCAATGCCGGAACCGCGACGGTGCTCCAGTGCCTGCAGCTGGTCATCATCATGGGTTACGCCTGCGTGGTCGATCGCCGCATGCCGCGCGCTCGCGAGACGATCGGCATTGGTCTGGCCCTCGGTGGCACCTTTTTAATCGCTACCGGCGGCGACCCGACCAGTTTGAGCATATCGCCGCTTGGTCTGGTCGCAGGCCTTATGTGTGCGGTTAGCGCAGCCTGTATGGCGGTGATTCCCGCCAAGATTCTGCCCGAATACGGCAGCCCCATCGTTACAGGCTCTGCCATGCTCACAGCGGGCGTGGTCTCGTGCGTCTTCGTGCAGCCGTGGGCTCATATGCCGGCGCTCGATGCTGCCGGTATCGAGGCGCTCGCGGTGTTTGTGGTCATTGGCTCGTTTTTTGCCTACATGCTGTATATGCAGGGCGTTAAGGACATCGGCTCGGTGCGTGCGAGCCTCATCGGAACCGTGGAGCCGGTCTCGGCGACCATCACCAGCGCCGTTATGCTGGGCACGGTTTTTTTGCCGACCGATCTTATCGGCTTTGCCATGATCATCATGATGATGTTCCTGACGGTATAGCTTACGCCGCTGCCTAGACGGACACGGTGTTGCACCACAATTCCGCGAATTGGTGCCTGCATCTGGAGTTTAACTGACGATACCAAATATGTCATAAACTAATAGCGTTATTGACTTTTAGTATTGCGAGGACTCCTCTATGGCTGGTAACCACTTTAAGAACGGCGACGGCGAGCGCCCTGCAGTTCCGCCGCGTTCAAATGGGACTGGAAACGCTGGCGTACCGAGTGGATCCAGCCAAAACGGTGCTGGCAACCGTACGTCTCCGGGCGAAACGGCGATGTTTGCCGCTCTGTACGAACAGTCTCAAAAGGCAAAACAGGCTGGTCGCGTAGGCAGGCAGGCATTTCCGGGCGGGTCGGGCTCTGCGGCTTCGTCGGCCGGGGTCCGTCCGGCGCCAACGGGCGGTGCAAATGTCGCCGGCTCCACTGGCCCCGCTAACAACGCTCATCGCGCCCACAACGCCAGTCCCATCAACTCTGCCAATCCCGCCAATTGTGCTTCTTCTGCTGAAGACGCAGGGCTTACGGGTAACCTAGGCACTATCTATACGGGCGCTTCCGAAACCGGCACGTTTGCCCGTCTCAATGACGACGGCGCCGAGTTTAAGGGCTCGGGCTCTAAAGAAGATTATTACGATTTTGGCTTGAACTACGGCGGTGATTCCTCGACGAGCCCGACCTCGAACGGCCTGGTTCGCCATCGCCATCGCAAGGGCGAGCGCAAGAAGCGTCGCGTTGCAGCCGTTGTCGCTGCCATCGTCGCGGTGGTTCTTGTCGCTTTTGGCGTGAGTGGCTTCATGCTGTTTAACTCGGCAAAAACCGTGAAGAGCCAGGCAAAGGAAACTGTCGAGATCGTCGGCGGCCTTAAGGACAAGGTCACGTCGGGCGATTTTTCGACCCTGCCCGATGATGCGAAAAAGATCGACGAGCTCTGCAGCAGCATGAAGAAGGAGACCTCGAGTCCGGTGTGGACGATGGCCTCGTTCATTCCGGTGTACGGCGGCGACATTAATGCCGCCCGCACCATGGTCGACGCTCTGTCCGATGTTTCGAGCGGCGCGCTGGTCCCCATGGCCGATAATCTCGCTCAGGCAACGCCCGGCAAGCTGTTCCAGGACGGGACAATCAACGTGTCCGCGCTGCAGGCGGTCGCCGATTCGCTCTCCGATAGCTCGAAGGCGTTCAAGGGCGCCAACAAAAAGGTGCAGGGTATTGGCGATACGCATATCGCCCAGGTGACCGAGCTGGTCGATAAGGCAAAGGACGGCTTTGCCACCCTGGACGGTGTAGTCGATGCGGCAGAGAAGATCGCCCCCGTTCTGCCCCAGATGCTCGGCGCCAACGGCCAGACGCGCCATTATCTTGTGCTCGCGATGAGCAATGTCGAGATCCGCGCCTGCGGCGGTTTCCCGGGTTCTCGCGGCGTGATGTCAGTGACTGACGGTAAGCTCGAACTGGGCGATTTTGTCAAAGTCGACATGATGAAAGAGCCCTTGAGCCCGCTTCCCATCACCGATGAAGAGGCAAACTTGTTCACGACCGGATGGGGCCTGACCGGATTCAACACGCTCGGATACACGATGGGCGATGTTACGATGACGCCCGATTATCCGCGTGCGGCTCAGCTTGCCAGCGATATGCAGAAGGCCATTGTCGGAGATGACATCGACGGCGTATTTGCAGTCGATCCGGTATTTTTGCAGTATATGCTCGGCATTGTAGGTGGCACGCAGCTTCCCGACGGCACCGTCGTCGACGGAAGCAACGCTGCAAAGGTGCTGCTGCACGATATTTATTGGAATTACCCGGTAGAGGAACAGGACGCCATTTTTGCGGCGGTTGCCGGATCGGCTTTTAACAAGATCGTGGATGAACTGGGCTCCAGCGATATTACTAAGATCGCCGCCGCCATCGAAAAGGGTGCTTCCGAGGGTCGCATCCTGATGTATTCGAGAAACGATGACGAGGAAAAGGCCGCGAAGGCCCTTGGCATTTCCGGCGCTCTCCAAAATGATGCGTCTGAGGCTCCGATTTTGGGCGTCTATGTGAATAACTACAGCTATTCAAAGATGGATTGGTTCCTTGATAAGCGAGTCACCATCGATTCTTCGGTTGAAAATGCCGATGGCTCGACGACGTATCGAGTAACCACTACGCTCAAGAACACGATGACCCCCCAGGAGAAGGCCGAGATGCCTGGTTATTTCCGGGGCCATAACGGCATTAGCCAGGATATTGATGACGAGGTGCTGAGGCTCTATCTCTACGCTCCCGCGGGAGGCAGCATTTCGGACATTAAGACTTCGGGCTCCGGTTCTATCGAGATGAACGAAGCGACGCACGATGGCCTGAAGGTTGCATGGGGCGGCGTCCACATGCTTCTTGGACAAGACATAAAGGTCGAGTACACGGTTACGACTTCGAAGGACTCTGGGCACAAAGCGCTTAAGGTTCGCACCACGCCAACCGCTCAAACGTTTGAACAGGATAAGTAAGATATGAAGTACTTTGGCACCGACGGCTTTCGTGGCGAGGCCAACGTTGGGCTGACGGTGGAGCACGCTTATAAGATCGGCCGCTTTGTGGGCTGGTATTACGGCGCCAACCGCGAGCGCAAGGCACGCGTGATCGTGGGCAAAGACACGCGTCGTTCGAGCTACATGTTCGAGGCGGCGCTGGTGAGCGGCCTGGTCGCGAGTGGTGCGGACGCCTACATGCTGCACGTGATCCCAACGCCGGGCGTGGCGCATCAGACCGTCGAGGGCTGCTTCGATTGCGGCATCATGATCAGTGCGAGCCACAACCCGTTTTGCGATAACGGCATTAAGCTCGTCAACAGCGACGGCTTTAAGATGGACGAGGACGTGCTGGAGCTCATCGAGGATTACATCGATGGCAAGAGCGAAGTTCCGCTGGCCACGGGTAACCACATCGGTGCCACGGTGGACTACATGCAGGGTCGCAACCGCTATATTGCCTCGCTCATCGCAAGCGCGAACTTTTCGCTGCAGGGCGTCAAGATCGGCATCGACTGCGCTAACGGCTCGGCTTCCTCGGTGGCCAAGCCAGTGTTCGACGCGCTGGGCGCCGATGTGCGCGTGATCAACGCCGCGCCCGATGGCTTTAACATCAACGTCGACTGCGGCTCCACGCATATGGAGCGCCTACAGCGCCACGTGGTGGAACAGGGCCTGGACGTGGGCTTTGCCTACGACGGCGATGCCGACCGCTGCCTGGCCGTGGACGAGCGCGGTCGCGTGGTCGACGGCGACCAGATCCTATACGTGTGCGGCGTGTACCTGAACAAGCACGGTCGCCTTTCGGGCGGTACCGTGGTGCCGACGATCGCCAGCAACTTTGGCCTGATCAAGTCGTTGGAGCTTGCCGGTCTGAGTGCCGTGACCAGCAGCGTGGGTGACCGTCACGTGTATGCCAAGATGCGCGAGGGCGGCTACAGCCTGGGCGGCGAGCAGACGGGCCACACGATCTTTGGCGATATCGAGCGCACGGGCGACGGCATTATGACCTCGCTGCGCGTGATGGAAGTGATTCGCGCCGAGCGCGAGACGCTCTCGCAGCTCACAGCTCCGTGCAAGCTGTTGCCGCAGGCGCAGGTTGCCGTGCGCGTGGCCGACAAGGATGCCGCGCTCGAGAACATGGGCGTGCAGAATGCGATTGCCGAGGCCGAGGCGTCGCTGGCGGGCGAGGGCCGCGTGCTGGTGCGCAAGAGTGGAACCGAGTCGGTGATTCGCGTTTTGGCCGAAGCTCCCGACCAGGCAGCTGCCGACGTTGCCATGAAGCGCATCGCCGCGGCGCTGGAAGCTCTTTAGTTACGCGGTTTTACCAAACCGCGTAACTGCTCGACGCTGCAAACGGCCCCAAGCGGCAATCTGACGTTCAATTTCATTTTCCGGCACTTGGGGACGTTCCTATTGTGCCGGCATAAAAGGAACGTCCCCAAGTGCCGGGTCTCTGGCTTAGGTGAAAAAGGGGGCGCCGCGGGATAGATCCCGCGGCGCCCCCTTTGCGTTGACGTGTTGCCTAAGCTTTACAGCTGGTACAGCGTGGTGAACTTGTCCTGCAGGTAGCTGCAGTAGTAGCGGGCATCGAACGCCATGCCGCATGCGCCCTTGATGAGTTCCGGCGCGTCCTTGGCGCGGCCCCACTGCCAAATGTGCTCGCCCAGCCAGGCTCGGACGGGCGCCAGATCGCCGCTCGCGCAGGCGCCGTTAAGGTCAACGCCGTCGCGGCACATGGCCGGCACAAACATGGCATCGTAGGCGCTACCCAGCGCATACGTGGGGAAGTAGCCAAACGAGCCGCCGCTCCAGTGCGTATCCTGCAGACAGCCGCGCGTGTCGTCGGGAACGGGAATACCCAGGTACTCGTCCATAAAGCGATTCCAAAGCGCGGGGATGTCCTTGGCCGTGGCCTCGCCGGCAAACAGCATGCGCTCGATCTGGTAGCGCACCATAATATCTGTCTCTTATACACATCTGACGCTGCCGACGAATAGCC
>CABSNX010000016.1 GCA_902479205.1 uncultured Collinsella sp.
GTACGAGGGTTGCCCGCAGACGCCGGGCCGCTGGCTCGTCATTGCCGAATACGCCGCGCCCAAGACCATCGACCCCGCACTGGCCCAGGCCCGTATGCTCGATATTCTGGCCATCGCGCCGCGTATCCTGGATGTTCCGGCCGAGCACGTGCACGCCAAGGCCCGCATGCGTTCGCGCGGCGGCTCGCAGTACGGCAAGCAGGGCGCCGGCAAGGGCGCATCGGGCGAGCGCGCCAACATCGCGCGCCGTCGCCTGCCGCTCATCGAAGAGGGCGGGCTCACCTTTGCCGTCAACTTTGACGACTACCTGGATGTGGGCATCTTCCTGGACCACCGCGTCACCCGCAACCTGGTGCGCGAGCATGCCAGGCAGGCGCGGCGCTTCCTCAACCTGTTCGCCTACACCGGCACCGCCACCTGCTATGCGGCAGACGGCGGCGTCGAGGAAACTGTGACGGTCGACCTTTCCAACACCTACCTGAACTGGGCCGAGCGCAATATGCGCCAGAACGGCTTTGTGGGTCCGCAGCATCACTTTGTGCGCGACGACGTGCTCGCCTGGATTCGCGACCAGCGCCAGACGCGCAACCGCTGGGACCTGATCTTTGTCGATCCGCCCACGTTTTCGAACTCGTCCAAGATGGGCCGCCGCACCTGGGATGTCCAGCGCGACCATGTTGAGCTTTTGGCCGGCGTATCTCGCCTGCTCGCACAGGGCGGGCACGCCATCTTTAGCTGCAACCTGCGCGGTTTCCGCCCCGAAACGCGCAAGCTCGCGCGCGCGGGCGTCGTGCTGGAGGACATTACGGCGCAGACCATCCCCGAGGACTTTGCGCGCAACCAGAAGGTGCACCATTGCTATATCGTGCGCCGCCTGCCCATCGAGGACGCCATGGCCGAGGCCGGCTTTAGCGCTGAGGAAATTGCCGAGCGAACCGAGGAGCTGCGCAACCCCGAAGCCCGTAAGCCTCGCGCAACGGCGCCCGCGCACGCGCAGACCGGCGACCGAGGGCCGCGCGGCGACGGCAAGCCTGCCTGCGCCGGCAAGCCCAAAAAGAAGAAGTTCCACGCCAGCAAGCCCAAGGGCAAATAAACAAAGTTGCGGTGGAATAGTTCCTAAAAATGCCTGGCAAAGGCCCAAACAGGAAGTATTTCACCGCAACTCATAGTGGGATGGCGGACGCCGTTCTAGCCTTGGGTGACCAATCGGTAACCGATACCCACGTGCGTCTGGATATAGCGCGGGTGCGCGGGGTCGGACTCGATCTTCTTACGCAACGTGCCCATAAAGACGCGCAGGCTCGCCAGGTCGCTCTTGGTTGCCGTGCCCCAAATCTCGTGCAGGATAGACTGGTGCGTCAGCACCTTGTCGGCGTTATGCGCCAGCAGGCACAGGAGCTTGTACTCAATCGGCGTCAGATGCAGCTCCTCGCCATCCATCGTGGCGATGCCGGCATCAAAATCGATATGCAGCTCACCGGTATCGAACGAGCCCTCGGAGGCAACACCGCCCGTTTGCGCATACGAGAGGCGCCTGAGCGTCGTGCGAATGCGCGCGAGCAGCTCCTCGACCGAAAACGGCTTGGTCAGGTAGTCGTCGGCGCCAGCATCGAGCGCGCGAATCTTGTCCGCATCCTCACTGCGCGCCGAGACCACGATGATCGGCATGCCCGACCATGCGCGCACCGACTCCACCACCTTGACGCCGTCCATATCGGGCAGACCCAGGTCGAGCAGCACAATGCTCGGTGCCTGCGATGAGGCGGCGGCGATGGCGGCATGGGCGGTCTCCACGGCCATATGACGCAAGCCGTGCGCCTCGAGCGCGGCAACAATAAGATTGCGAACGGCGGGGTCGTCCTCAACGACCAAGATGAGCGGTTTTACGGCAGAGTTCGGCACAGCGCTACTCCTTATCAAACGAAACGTCGGCGACGGGAAGCTCAATCGTAAAGACCGAGCCGTGCGGGTCCGCCGCGGCAACCTCTATGCTACCGCCATGCGCCAGCGCAATGGAGCGGCAAAGCGAAAGACCCAGGCCCACGCTGCGATGGCTGTCGGCAAGACCGTGGTTGGCGGTGTAGAACGACTCAAAGATTCGCTCGCGGTCCTCGGGCGCAATGCCCGGGCCGTCATCGGCCACCGAGCACGCCACGCGTCCATCGTCGACGCCAATCGAAATCACGATATGCGAGCCTGCGGGCGTATAGGTGATGGCGTTGTTCACCAGATTGACCACCAGCTGCACCATCAGGCGCGCATCGACGTTGACGAGCGCCGGCTCGTCGCACGGCACCACCTTAAGATCGTGCTCACGCACGGCCGGACTTACGTGGCGCAGCGCCTCCTCGACGATATCGTCCATGAGCTCGAGCGTGGTCGACAGATGCATGCCGCCACCCTCGAGCTTGGTGATAGCGAGCAGATTCTCGACGGTGGCGTTGAGCCACAGCGCATCCGAGCGAATGGATAGAAGCAGGCAGCGGCGCGTCTGGGCATCGAGCACCGCGGTGCCGGTCGAGCCCTGGTCGAGCAGCACATCGGCATTGCCCGAAATACTGGTGAGCGGCGTGCGCAGGTCGTGCGAGATGGAGCGCAGCAGGTTGGCGCGCAGCTGCTCGTTTTTGGCGAGCACCGCCGCCTCCTCGCGGGCCTCCATGGCGCGGGCGCGATCGAGTGCCAGCTCGCCTTCGCTCACGATGGCATCGGCAAGCGTCCGCTCCTCGTGCGTCAGCACGTCGGGCTCGGCAACGATAGCCAGCACGCCCACCACCGAGGCGGGGTCGCCCGAGCGCACGAAGCCGTCGCCTGTGCGAACCGTCAGGTAGATGCCATAAAACGCCGAGCCGCCATAGGTGGCATCGAGCGGCGTTCCCACATAGGCGGACGCCGAGAGCCGCGGCGGCATCTGCGGCGCCAGCTCGTGCACCGGGGCGGCATCGCCCACGGCTGTGTACGTCGCACGCGGCAGCAGGTCATCGCCCTCGGCGTCGGCGCTGTACCACACGACCGGACAGCCCGAAAGACGCGCCAGCTGCGTGGCCATGGCGTGAACGATCTGCTGCTGATCGGCGCACCGCTGCAACATGCGATTGGTCTCGAGCACCATATGCGTGCGGCGGTCGCTGGCGGCAGCCTGTGCCAAGGCGCGGCGCAGGGCCAACGCAATCGAGCTCGACACGAGCGAGACCACGAACATGATGAAGAACATGCCGGGATAGCCGCGGTCGATAAGCGACAGCGAGTAGCGCGGGTCGACAAACAAGAAGTTGTAGAGCGCCACGGCGGCAGCCGAGCTCAGCAAGCAATACAGGCGACTCCAGGTAAAGAATGCGCACAGCTGAACGGCGAACACATAGACGATCATGATGCTCGGCGCGAGACCCGGATGGTCGAGCAGCGCGCCCACAATCGTCGCCGCGACCAGCAGCCCCACCGATACGCAGGCGTCATACAGAGGAGTGCGGCGCGTCAGCGTTGTGCGCCGCCACCAAAAGCTATCGGCAATATCGCCGTCCGTACGGACGTCCATCAGCGCCCCGCCCCTCTCTCAAAAACAAAAACCACCACAAAGGGACAGGCACCTTTGTGGTGGTTTCCCTTGTGGTGGTTCCAAGTGTATAGCCTTTGCAGCCTGCGGTCGTTAGACAAACAGCACGTGTGCGAGCAGTGCGCACACGCACGCCGCGACAAGCAGCGTCACCACGATCGAGATCACACGGTCGGCCATGTCCATGTTGGTCCGATTCGTAAAGAACCGATCTTCGGCGGCGTCGACGCGCGCCTCACGCACCATTTCGACCACCGCCTCACGGCCATCGAGCGCCTTTGTAGCCATGTTTACCTCCCCGGCCTCATGCTTATCCATCGAAAACCAGCTCCATGCAGCCTGTCGGCGTCTACGGACGCTCGTTGGGGGCCAGGCGCTGCATCTTGTTCACAGCCTTGAACTTGGTGAACAGCGGCACATACTCAAAGCTCACGTTGGAGTTCTCCAGGCCATACCAGCGCGCCGGCGTACCGGCAAAGCGGCGGATGATGTACTTGAGCGTGATGGCCGTACGCTCACTCGGCTCCACGTCACTCTCGGGCGCAAGGAGCTTGCGGATCATGACGAACTTGAACGTGCCGATGTTGCCCGGATCCTTGTAGACCGAGTAGTCGTGCATCTGCGGCGGCAGCTCGCCCGTTGCGGCCAGATCCTGAACAACCTGGCGCAGGTAGGCGTTCACGCGCTGGTTAACCTTGTAGCCCAGGTACAGATGCACGCGGAAAACATAGTCGGTGCCAAACGTCTCGACCGAATAGGCAAAGGTGTGCGGTTCGTCCATGGTCTCGACATTCACAAACCACCAGGCGCGGGCACGCTTGGGATGCTTGTCCAGAATCGAGTAGACGATGTCGCGGTCGATGTAGTCGGTATGGGTGTCCTTGGTCAGATACACGATGTTGTCACTCAGGCGCTCGTAACGGTCGTCGTCGCGCAGGCGCTTGAGCTGTGGCAGATAGCTGCGCAGCGGCAGCAGCGTAAACTGACGCTGCTCGACCGCCGTGCCGTTGTACCAGCACACCATAACGCCCATGATGAGTGCAGCCATAAGGATGGTGAAGTAGCCGCCGTGGAAGAACTTGGTGAGCGAACTCACAAAGAAGAAGCCCTCGAGCATAAGGAAGAACGCAACGAAGATATACGGGGCGACCTTAAGGCCGCGATCAACATGCAAGTAGAAGAAGAGCAGCAGCGTCGTGCACATCATGGTCAGGGTAATCGCCAAGCCGTAGGCGGCCTCCATGTGCGCCGAGCTCTGGAACAACAGCACCACGACGACGCAGCCCACAAGCATGACGTTGTTGACCATGGGAATATAGAGCTGGCCCTTGGTCTCGGCAGGATAGAAGACCTGCATGTGCGGCATGAGGTCCAGGCGGCTGGCCTCGGACACCAGCGAGAATGCGCCGGTGATGAGCGCCTGCGAGGCAATGATGGCCGCGACGGTGGAAAGGCCAACGGCAAACGGGCGCAGGCCCGGGGCGAGCATCTGGTAGAACGGGTTGAGGTCGGCAATGCCCATGAGCTCGGGGTTGGCAGCGTTGTCCATAAGCCAAGCGCCCTGGCCCATATAGGAAAGCAGCAGGCAGCACTTAACGAACGGCCAGGTAGCGTAGATGTTGCCGCGACCGACGTGGCCCATGTCGGAGTAGAGCGCCTCGGCACCGGTGGTGGCGAGGAAGCAGCTGCCCAGAATCATGATGCCCGCGTGGTTGTTGGGGCTCAGCAAAAAGGCGATGCCGCGCACCGGGTTGAGGCACAGCAGCACGGCGGGGTGCTGGAAGACAAAGAACAGACCCGTGCCGCCCAAGAACAGAAACCACAGCGTCATGATGGGGCCAAAGGCGTGACCGATCTTGGCCGTACCGATGCGCTGTACCAAGAAGAGCACGATGATGATGGCGAGCGTAATGGCGACGACGCGGCCCTGGTCATCGCCCAGCACGGCATGGACCGCCGGGATGGTGCGCAGGCCCTCGATGGCCGTGGTAACGGTAACGGCCGGCGTCAGGATGCCGTCGGCGAGCAGCGCGGCGCCACCCAGCATGGCGGGGATGATAAGCCACTTGCCGCAGCGCTTGACCAGGCTGTACAGGGCAAAGATGCCGCCCTCACCATGGTTATCGGCGCGCAGCGAGATGAGCACATACTTGATGGTGGTCAGCAACGTGACCGTCCACACGACAAGGGAGAGCGCGCCGAGCACGAACTCCTCCGTGACGCTTCCGATGCCGCCGTTGCCGGCAACGAGCGCCTTGGTTACATACATAGGGCTGGTGCCGATATCGCCGTACACCACGCCCAGCGTGACGAGCATCGCCGAGATGCTCACAGGAATCGCAGCGTGCGAGGCTGCCTCCTTGGCCTTTTGTTCCATAAGCCGGTTTCCTCCCAACTTTAATGTTCGAAGGAATTATAGGTAATCGGCCCATGTTTGAATGGCACTGTTTTCCCAGCTAGATAAACATTTATACGGCCTTTAAGCCATCTCGGCGATATGGAATGTGACAAAGGGACTGTCCCTTTGTCACATTCGTCATTTTCCAAGCCAATTTTTGAACCACCACTCCATGGAGCGGCTCATCTCGACCATAAAGGGACTCGTGTGCTTGCGGGTATAGATGTCCACGACGCGCTCCCCCACCTCGCGGGCATGCGGACGGAACATCGCGTCCATCTCGGCCACCTGCGCATCCATGGTCGCGGTATCGGCACGGCAGTAGCGCTCCTCGTGCACTAGGTTCACCACGGGATGCGCAATGGCCGGACGCTCCTTACGGGGCGTGCCGATGATGAGCATCGACAGCGGCATGGTATAGGGCGGCAGATCGAGCAGCGCGGCAACTTCCTCGGCGTTCTCGACGATATCACCGATATAGCAGCTCCCCAGCCCCAGGGCCTCGGCGGCAACCACGGCGTTTTGCGCGGCGATCACGGCATCTTGCGCCGCGATGGCAAAGTCGCCCAAGCCCGGCGCGCGGCGGGGCGCCTTGCCCGTGCGCTCGACAAACTCGGACTCGAAGCAGCCCACATGCTCAAACAGATCGATCCACTTGGCATAATCGACCACAAATATTAGCGCCCAGGGCGCCTTGGCGATCATGGGCTGGTGGTCGCACAGGTCGGCCAGACGATCCAGCGTGGCCTGCTCGCGAATGCTCACGATGGAATACATCATCATGGCGCCTGCCGACGGCGCACGGCTCGCCGCATGCAGAATCGCCGCCCGCTGCTCGTCGGTCACCGCCACGGGGCGGTCGTCGTCATCACGCGCGAAGGCACGCGTGGAGGAACGGTGCTCCAACGTGTCCAGCACCACATTGCCCGTAGTCTCGACCGGATAACCGTTCACATCCACGCCCGAAGCTCCGCCGCAGCACTCGGCACCCGTCATACAAACCTGCTCGCCCATAGCTCTATCCTCGCCAATTCTTTAAGAAGCCTTTACGTTTCCGTGTAATTCCCGTCCATTATCGCGCAGGTCACCACTACATTGCGCCACACCGCCGCACATGCGCGTTAATATGGCTGGTTGTTGTGCGCAGCCCGCAAATGCAGCGCATATTTAGGTAACAATCGGGTAAACCCCCGCTTTCGTAGGTTTTAGTTTGTGAGGAGTCTCAGCATGTTCGCTGCCGCCATCTCGCTCGTCGGTCTTGCGGCGACCGTCTGCCTTGTCTTGCGCGAGGCCAAGGCCATTCGCGCTCAGTCGGGCACCGTTGCCAAAAGCGCTCTTGGGTGGAGCGTCGCCTTCGGCCTATTCCAGCTCTTTTTGACCATTTGGGGCGCTATTGGTCTCGTCGCCCAAAACGAGCCGCTCGCCTTCGTGATGCTCATCCTGACCAACGCCATTCTCACCGGTTGCGCCTGGGCCAGCATCGCCCGCGACCGCATCGCTCCGCGCGTCTTTGCATTCGCCGAGCCCGACGCCCCCGCCCCCACCGGCAAGCTTGCCCGCCTGCGCGGCGCCTTCGTGGGCAAACCGCTCGTCGCGGCCGTCCTGTGCTTGCTGCTCGCCGGCGTCTTTGCGCTGCTGGGCATGGAGGTATCGTCCAACCACGACTTTACCTGGGTCTACCCTCTGTGCATCCTGCTCGAGTGGGCCATCATCACCGCGCTCATGGTCGGCCTGTTCTTCCTATTCCAGCGCCACGGTGCGGCTCCCGCGGTCCTGGCCTTTGCCCTCTTTGTCCTGGGCATTGCCGAGTTCTTCGTCATCACGTTTAAATCCATGCCCATCCAGCCGGGCGACCTTTCGGCCATTTCCACCGCCGCCGCGGTCGCCGGCACCGGCTACACCTTCTCGATCTCGCTGTTCTGCGTGCTATCCATGGGCTTCACCGCCATCGCCATGCTGCTATGCGAGTACGCCGGCCTGGTGGCACCGCACCGTCAGAAGGGTGCTGCCAACGCCAAGCGCATCCTGCTCACCAACTTGCTCGTCGCCGTGCTGTGCCTGGGCGGTGTGACCGCACACGTCACGCTCATCGACTACTACAACACCCTCGGCATCACCGTCTACACCTGGCGTCCGCTCGAGAGCTACTGGCGCGAGGGCTACCTGCCAGCTTTCATTAGCGCAGCGCAGTCCATCAAGCCGCCCAAACCCGCCGACTACTCCGTCGACGATGCCAAGGCCACGCTCAAAAAGTACGCCAAGGCCTACGGCAAGTCCGATGCCGCCAAGAGTGACGAGCGCGCCGCCGCCCAGGAGCAGTTCGACAGCGAAAAGCCCACGGTCATCGCCATCATGAACGAGACGTTCTCGGACCTATCCATCTACCAGAACATGCGCGCCGGCTACGAGGGCCCGCAGTACTTTAAGAGCCTGTCCAACTGCCTCAGCCGCGGCAAGCTCTACGTGAGCGCCTACGGCGGCGGCACCGCCAATACCGAGTTTGAGTTTATGACCGGCAACTCCATGGCCAACCTGGGCTCGGGCGTGTACCCCTACACCATCTACAACATGGAGACGACCGGGAACTTAGCCGAACAGTTCAAGTCGCTCGGCTATTCCACCACGGCCATGCACCCCAACCACGCGACCAACTGGAACCGCGAGAACGTCTACAAGGACTTTGGCTTTGACCAGTTCCTGTCCATCAACGATTTCCAGGGAGCCGACACCCTGCGCGGCATGGTGACCGATCAGGCTACCTACGACAAGATTCTTGAGCTGCTCGACCAGAACGCCGATCCGCAGTTTATCTTCGACGTGACCATGCAGAACCACTCGGGCTACGACACGGGCCTGCTGCCGGTCGACAAGCAGATGCACCTGAACATCGACGCGACCGACCTGGACGCTAAGACCGTCGAGGACGGCACACTGTCCGATGTCGACGAGTATGTCTCGTGCATTGAGCAGTCCGACCAGGCGCTGCGCTACTTCCTCAACGCCTTGAGCAAGCTCGACCGCAAGGTGGTCGTGGTGTTCTGGGGCGACCACCAGCCGTTCTTCCCATCCAAGTTCAACGATAAGTGGTTTACCGGCGAGGACGATGCCACGCACCAGGAGCGCTTGTGGCAGACCGATTACATCATTTGGGCTAACTACGACGTTGCCGGCTGCGACCAGACGAGCGAGGTCGACGACCTATCCACCAACTACCTGTCCACGCAGCTTATGCAGCTGATCGGTGCCCCGCTGACCGACTACCAGAAAGCGCACATGACGCTGCGCGAGTCGCTGCCCGCCATCAACTCCGTGGGCTACGAGGACGCCAGCCTGCGTTGGGCGCTCTCCTCCAACGTCACCGGTGACGACGCCGATGCCGCAGCCGCAACCAAGGCGCGCGAGGATTACGCCAAGATGCAGTACTACGAGATGTTCCGCGACGGCAAGAACGTCTATACCGAGCATTTCCAGACCGAGGCCAATGAGACCGATCCCAACCTGGCGCCGGGTACGACCAAGATTAAGTAGCGACTAGCTGCGAGTTCATAACTGAAACGTCTGTCCGGGCGGAGGTATGTAAGGTTCCCTGCTCGGACAGTCCTGCGCAAGACGGAGGCCACATTAAGTGGCCTCCTTTGCGTGCGGAACTCGCGATGAACCTTACATACCTCCGCCCGGACAGACGCCTTGTTGTTGGAGCGCGGCTCGTCATCGGGGTGATGGAAAATGTCACCCCAAACGCTTGCCACGGTTGCGCCCACGAGTGTCAAGAAAAAAGCCTCGAGAATTTCGAGGCTTTCACATTTGTATTGTTTTGCACGAAGGACCGCGAACGGCGAGGCTACTCGCCCAGCACGGCCTTCTTGGCGGCTGCGGCCATGTTGTCCAGGTCCTCCTTGGTGGGATGGTCCTTTGCGGCAAACCAGTTATCGAGCAGCATCTTATAGCGCGCGTTTTCGGGTTCTTGCTCAAGCATTGCCTCGTAGCGCTGCTTTACGGCAGGGCCCATCTTGCCCTGGCACATTGCCCAGCCCGCAAGCTCGGCATCATTGGCCAAGTTAGACGATACGCGGTCGATAATCTGCCTAAAGTACTCCTCGCTGGCGCCAAAACCGCAGGTGCCAAACAGGAAGACGCGCTTGCCGTGCAAGGCGGAGAGCAACGTCGCGACCGAAGGCGTGCACGCGCCCTTGTCGCACCAAAAACCGACGAGCACCGTGTCGGCCGCGCAGGCGCCCTGCGCCTCGAGCGCAACCTGATCCGCATCCGCATCGTCGCTCAACGCCGCGGCATGGACAAACTCAACGCCCGCAGCCTGCAGAGCGCGCTTGATCGCGCCCGAAACCATCCTGGTATTACCGCTCTTGCTGTTAACCACCAAAGAGCACGTCATAGTCACGTTGCCTCGTTTCCCCCAAAACTAAAGCCACTAATGCAATTTATTAGATGAATATCTTAGTACTTACGTGACAGATGTAAACCACCGTCTGTCGATTGATTAATTTGCCCCACGGGCTTCCTCACTGGGCGAACTGGCTGCGGTAGAGCTCGGCATAGAAGCCGTCTGCCGCCAGCAGCTCGTCGTGCGTGCCGCGCTCGATAATCTGGCCGTCGCGCATGACCAGAATGCAGTCGGCATTGCGGATCGTCGACAGACGGTGCGCCACCACAAAGCTTGTGCGGCCGGCCATAAGCTCGTCGAATGCCGCCTGAACCTGCAGCTCGGTGCGGGTATCGATGCTCGAGGTCGCCTCGTCCAGTAGCAGAATCGCCGGGTCGGTGAGCATGACGCGCGCGATGCACAGCAGCTGCTTTTGGCCCTGACTAAACGTGCCGCCGTCCTCGCCAATCACCGTGTCGTAGCCGCCTGGCAGCTGCACGATAAACTTGTGCGCGTGCGCGCGCTTGGCGGCTTCGATGACCTGCTCGCGCGTAGCTCCTGGGCAACCGTAAGCGATGTTGTCCGCCACCGTGCCCTCGAACAGCCACGTATCCTGCAGCACCATGCCAAAGGCGCGGCGCAGGCTTGCACGCGTGTAGTCACGCGAAGACCGGCCATCGACCATGATGCGGCCGGCATCGATATCGTAAAAACGCAGCAGCAGATTGATGAGCGTTGTCTTTCCGCAGCCCGTGGGACCGACCAGGGCAAAGCGCATGCCGGGCTTAGCCTCGATGCAGATGTCCTGCAGCAGTTTGCGGTCGGGCACGTAGCTAAAGTCCACATGCTCAAGGGTCACCTCACCCTGCGGGGTGGCAAGTTCCACGGCATCCGCCGCATCGGGCTCCTGCTCGCGTGCATCGAGCAGTGCGAACATGCGACGCGCCGAGGCGTACGCGGTCTGGATCTGCGTAATGACGTTGGTGACCTCGTTAAACGGCTTGGTGTACTGGTTGGCATAGGATAGAAAGATCTGAACGCCGCCCACCGTAAGCGCCGCGGGCACGCCCGTGATAACGCCCACGCAGCCGATCACAGCGACCACGGCATAGATGATGTTATTGATAAAACGCGTACCGGGGTTGGAGAGCGAACCCATAAACTGCGCGCGCTCGCCCGCGGTGTAGAGCTCGGCATTGAGGGCATCGAAGCGTTGCTGAGCGTTCGAGCCATAGGCAAAGGCGTCGACAAGCTTCTGCTCGCCCACGTACTCCTCGATATGGCCGCCAAGCTGACCCTGAATACACTGCTGCGCCGTAAAGCTTTTGTTGGAAAGCTTGGCGATGGCGCTGGCCGCAAAGATGGAGAGCGGCGTGACGAGCACCACCACGAGCGTCATGGTCAGGTTGATGGAAAGCATAAACGCGAGCGTGCCAACGATGGTAATAACACCGGTGAAGAGCTGCGTGAAGCCCTGCAGCAGACCGTCGCCCACCTGGTCGACGTCGTTGACCACGCGGCTCATAAGGTCGCCGTGGGCATGGCTGTCGATAAAGCTGAGCGGCATGCGGCTGAGCTTATCGCTCGCCTCCACGCGCATGTCGCGCACCGTTTCGTAGGACAGGCGGTTGACGCAATAGCCCTGCAGCCACTGGAAGGCCGCAGCACCTACGACGACAATCGCGAGCTTGGTAACGAGCGGCAGCAGCGCATCGAAGTCCACCTGCCCGGCGGCGACGATAAGGTCGATGCCCTCGCCAATGAGAATGGGCGTGTAGAGCTGCAGAATCACCGAGACGGCGGCACTCAAAAACGATGCCGCAAACGAGACGCGGTGCGGACGGACATAGCCCAGCAGGCGGCGGGTCACCGCACCCACGGGATAGCGCTCGGGATCGCCGGGCTGGCGCGGACCGTCTCCCAGGTCGTTGAGGCTATCGTTGCCGGACACGTTGGCCGTCATCGTGGCGACCGAACCGGAGGAAGTGTACGGATTCATTTAGCAGCCCTCCTTTGCGCAGACGGATGTGGGGACGGTCGGGGCGCCTGGGGCGAGCGCGGGCGCTGTGCTCCCCCGCTGGCCCTCAAGCTCCTCGCGGCGCAGCTGCGACTGGCAAATCTCGCGATAGAGCTGACATGTCGCGTAGAGCTCGTCATGCGTGCCCAGGCCCGCGACCGAGCCGTGGTCGAGTACGCAGATCATGTCGGCGTCGCGCACGGTCGAGACGCGCTGGCTTACGATGACGGTCGTGAGCGGCAGCCCGCCCTTGGCGGCACCGCGCACACTGCGCTCGCGAATGGCATGACGAAGCGCCGCGTCGGTCTTAAAGTCGAGCGCCGAGGCGGAGTCGTCCATGATCAATATCTGAGGCGAACCCACCAAGGCACGCGCGATGGTCAGGCGCTGGCGCTGGCCACCGCTGAAGTTCTTGCCGCCTGCCTCGACCGGCGCGTCCAGACCCTGCGGCTTGTTGCGCACGAACTCGCTCGCCTGCGCCATGTCGAGCGCCGCCCAGAGATCCTCGTCGGTCGCAGCCTCGTCGCGCCAGGTCAGGTTGCTGCGGATGGTGCCGCTCACCAGCGACGCACGCTGTGGAACGGTCGCGACCACACGGCGCAGCTGGTCGAGCGGCCAGGTGCGCACGTCGGCGCCCATCACACTCACGCTGCCGGTGCTCGCATCGTACAGGCGCGGGATAAGCGAGACGAGCGTGGACTTGCCGCTACCCGTACCGCCGATAATGCCAAGCGTCTTGCCCAGCGGGAGCTCCAAGGCCACATCGTTGACGGCATTTGCCGCGCCCGCGCCAAAGGAGAAGCTCGCATGGTCAAAGCTCAGCGCAGGGACCGGAACAGCGCCACCCGTCAGGTCGCTCGGCTCAGGCAGCGCGACCGGCTGGTTGCCCTCGTCAGCGATGCTCGGCACGCAATTGAGCACCTCGTTGATACGCGACGCGCTGGCGCTCGCCTTGGTAAAGACCACGACCAGGTTGGCGACGTACACGATGGAGGTGAGCGTCTGCGTCATGTAGTTCACAAACGCCATGACCTGACCCTGCGTGAGCTCGCCCACGTTGACCTGGATGCCGCCCACCCACAGGATGGCGCACACGCCCAGGTTCATCACCAAAAACGTGACGGGATTAAGGATCGACGAGAGCTTGCCCACCGCGATGGCAGTATTGGCCTGGTCATCGGCGGCTTGGGCAAAACGCTCGCGCTCGTGGTCCTCACGCACAAAGGCGCGAACAACGCGGGCGCCCGAAAGCCCCTCGCGGCAGATAAGCGCGATGCGGTCGAGCTTTGCCTGCAGCTGCCTGTAATACGGGATACAGCGCGCCATGACAAACCAAAACACCAGGCCGATAGCGGGCGTGCAGATCAAGAAGATCATGCCGAGCTTAAGGTCGATGGCAAGGGCCGCGCACATAGAGCCCACCGCCAAGAAGGGCCAGCGGATGAGCATGCGTACGCCCAGCGCCACAGCGAGCTGCACCTGGTTGACGTCGTTGGTGATGCGGGTGATAAGCGACGGCGTGCCAAAGCGGTCGAGTTCGGCATAGCTCAACTTGTTGATGTGCTGGTAGAGCGCACCGCGGATATCGGTGCCCATGCCCTGCGAGGTGAGCGCCGCCATCTTTTGGCAGACGAGCGTAAACGAGATGCCGATCACAGCCATGGCGGCAAGTACCATGCCGTAGTGGATAACGGCGCTCACGTCGTGCGAGCCAATGCCCTTATCGATCATCTGGGCAATCACCAGCGGCGTCAGCAGGTCAAAGATCACTTCGATCAGCTTGCACGCAGGACCAACCACCATATACCGGCGAAACTTACCACCAAAACGCCTGAGCAGCTCAATCATGTATAGGCGCTCCCTATCATCATCTCTCTTCAATCTGATTCATGATAGTACGGAGAGCCCTGGAGATGCGTAAGCAACTCGTTACAGAACAAGCCCCCGAAACAATCAGGAAACTAGGCACAGAGACAAAACGCCCGAACATGTTTTGGCAAAGCCAATGAGCAGCACTAGACAAGGGATTGAATTGTTCAGATTAACGCGCCTTTACGGGTGATTTTTGGACGACGGGGCCCGGCCGGCGGCGAGGTGTTTGGTAGTCGAGCGATCCCGCAGGCAAAGCCGAGGACCAGCGAGACACCAAATACCTCGCCGCCGGCCGGGCCATGTCGCGGCACCAAAAAACGCCCGTGCGCTCGATGGATTCGGATGCCCGACAGAGGCTCCTTATGGCTGCTTCCTTCCGGACCTGACCAGATTCGGAACATGTCGTCATCCGAACCCATCGAACGCGCTAGGCGCTCGGTATATCTTACCCGCTCCCGCCCGATGGGGCAAGATAGCTAATTTGGGACAGGGCCAAAAGACCACTTTTGAGTTGCGGTGGAATAGTTCCTGTTTTACGACCCAAGGCCAAAAACAGGAACTATTCCACCGCAACTTATTGAGACTTGCCCGGAAAGACTTAGATACGGGCGAGGTCGTAGGATCGGGCGGCGGCTTCACCGGCGCAGATGAGGTTGATTGTGGCTTCCTGGGGGTCGAGCGCTTGGTCAAGGGGCATGGGTCTGCGACAGACCGGCAGAACTAAGTCGACACCCTGCCCATACGCCGCATCCAGGTTGTCGGCACGACCGCCCACGACGGCGACCACCGGCTTGCCATATCGCTTCGCACGACGGGCCACGCCCACCGGTGCCTTACCGGCGGCGGATTGCTCGTCCATATTACCCTCGCCTGTAATGACCAGGTCGACATCGCGTACGCGCTCGTCAAACCCAATCAGATCGAGCACCGTCTCCACGCCCGAACGCAACTCGGCACCGAGCGCCAGCAGCGCGGCACCCAGGCCGCCGGCAGCACCGGCACCGGGCACGCCGAGCACCGAACCAAATGTCCGTGCACCCTCGGGCACGCGCAACAACCCCTGAGCCCGCACCCCGGTAATCGCCGCATCGAGCAGGCGGCCGTAACCGACCATCCAGCTGTCGTACTTGCCCAGGGCCTCGGCATCCCCCGTCGGCAGACCTTTCTGTCCACCGAACACTGCCAGTGCACCGCGGCGCCCCACGAGCGGATTCTCGACATCGGAAAGCACCACAAGACGCGCGCCATTCAGTACCCGAAGCGCTGGTGTCAAATCGATACTCGCCACATGTTCAAGGCCCGCGAGACCGGGGGCGATATTGCAGCCACACTCATCAACAAGGTGGGCACCCAGCGCCTGCAGCATGCCGGCGCCACCGTCGTTGGTGGCACTGCCGCCCAGACCAATATAGATAGTCTTTGCCCCCGCGCGGACCGCGCGAAGTATGAGCTCGCCCACGCCATAGGTCGAAGCCGCAAGCGCCGCCGATTTCGTGCAGGGTGAATACCCAATACCCGCCGCCTCGGCCATCTCAATTACAGCCGAGTCGTGCTCGTCGTCCACCAGCATCCGGGCAGACACGCGATAGTCCAAGGGGCCTGCAACCTCACAGGTCGAGAGCTCGCCACCGCGCGCGGCGATGGCATCGAGCGTTCCCTCGCCACCATCTGCCAGCGGCAAAGCGCCCAGCTCGGCATCGGGCCACACACGGCGCACGCCTTCGGCAACGGCCTCCTCCGCCTGCGCACTCGACACGCTGCCCTTGAAGGAGTCGATCGCCAGCAGCACACGGCGGGGCCGCCGCCGCACGGGGCCAAAGTCGACCGTCTCGTCGGCGAGATCTCCAACACCCGCGAGCGCCTCGGCGTGAGCCGCATGCGCCTCAAGGTTCAAACCGCAACCGACGCCGTCGACACCGCGCAGGCCAGCAAAATAGCTGCTCAGCACTTCACGGCACTCGCCTGCCAGCACGCCGACGGTCACATTAAACCGATGGTTCAGGCGCGAATCGGCATTGAGGTCGTACAGCGAACCCAGCGCGCCCGCCTTGGCATCGGTCGCGCCATACGCGCAACGCCCCACGCGCGCGTTAACCATAAGCCCCGCGCACATACAGCAGGGCTCGAGCGTCACGTAAACCGTGCAATCGGAAAGGCGCCAGCGTCCAAGCGTCTGAGCGGCGGCACACAGGGCCAAAAATTCGGCATGCGCCGAAGGATCCTGGTCGAGTTCGCGGCGATTATGCGCCCGCGCGACAATCTCGCCCGCGCGTACCACCACGGCACCAATCGGTACCTCGCCCACCGCAGCAGCGGCGCGAGCCTCCGCCAGCGCCTCGCGCATGAACTTCTCGTCGATTTCGGTGATCGTCATCGTTCGCCTTCCCTGTTGCAAATTCAAAACGATGC
>CABSNX010000017.1 GCA_902479205.1 uncultured Collinsella sp.
AGATACTGATCGGTCTCGTGGGCTCGGAGATGTGTATAAGAGACAGCTCGATAAGGTCGCGGTCGCGCAGGGTGCTCGGCACGTCGCCGGCCACGATACGCTGGGCGATGCCCTCGACGATAGCAGTTTTGCCGACGCCCGGCTCGCCGATGAGCACGGGGTTGTTCTTGGTGCGGCGGGACAGGACCTGGATGGTACGACGGATCTCGTCGGTACGACCGATGACCGGGTCGAGCTTGCCGGCGCGGGCAAGGTCGCAGATATTGCGACCGTACTGCTCCAGCGCCTCAAACTGGGTCTTGTCCTCGGCAGACGTCACGCGGTCATCGCCGCGCAGCTCCTCGTAGACCTGCTCGATGCGCTCCTTGGTCACGCCAGCGTCACGCAGCACGCGGCCCGCCTCGCCCTTGTCCTCGGCAAGCGCCATCAGCAAATGTTCAGTCACCACAAAGCTGTCGCCCATCTTGGTGGCCTTCTTCTCGGCCTTCTCGATAACGCGGACGAGCTCGTTGGAAAGACCCATCTGCTGACCCTCGCCGGAAACCTTGGGCGCGTGGTCAATGGCATCCTGCGTGGAGCGTGCAAGCTGAGCCGGGTCGGCACCGATGCGCTCGATGATCACGGAGATATTGCGCTCGCCGGCACCGAGCAGGGCGGACAGCAGGTGAATCGGCTCCACCGCGCCGGCCTGCGCGTCGGCAGCCGTGCTCATGGCGGTCTGTAGCGCCTCGCGCGACGTCATTGCTAGCTTATCGATTCTCATGGAATCACCTCTCTTGGGGTGGCCGCCCTACGGGGCGGCTTCACGTTGTTCGAGAAGTATTGTTGCCAGCTTTGCGCGATCTTATACACAAATCTAAGTCTCTATATATAAGATTTTCTGAGTGTTCCCACGACATACAAACCACCACAAAGGGGACAGGCACCTTTGTGGTGGTTGCAGCCTCTATTTACTTGCCGAGCCCGTGCTTCCCGATTCGGCGTTCCAGGGCATCTCATCCTCGAACAGCCATGTACGGGCAGACCCACTATCGCGTGCAGTCTGCGGGTCGGGCAAGCAGGTCTGTTCATAGGCATCCTGAATGCACTGACCCATAAAATCGTTGAGCTCGGCCTGGTCGCCCTCCATGACATAGGCTGCATCGCCGGCCATGATGTAAATACCCGGACCCTCATTGCCCTCGTAACCCGGATCGTACGAGACATCACATAACTTTGCGCCGTTTGCAGTGTCCAGCTCGATGGAAGAGTAGCATCCGCCAACCATGTCGTTCGCTTTTGCCCGATAGGACGCATATCCGTACCAACGCTTAAATGTTTTGCCCTTGAGTAGCTCGGACGCCCTATCGATCAGGCTTGTATCCGTGGTATAGCGCATGGCCCCAAGCTGAATACTCGGATAATTGCTAATACCCAGCACAGCCGGCTGCTCATCAAAATCAACGGTAATGGTCTCGGGCTTGTCGTCGCCGGTCAGAAGTTCGACAGATTGAGCCACAGGCTTGACCACCGGCTCCGTCACCGCAGCAGGTAGAAATGCCATACCGACAGCGCCCGCGCCAACCACAGCGATCGCAAGCGCCAAGACAATCAATCCAATACGGGCAGAACGGCTCACGGCAAAACACCCCACAATGCAAACCTTCGCCACCTGCACTAATGATACCACCAGCTAACACTATTACCAAAAGAAGCCGCGCGCTCCTCACCACCACAAAGGGGACAGGCACCTTTGTGGTGGTTTTCGACGCTAACGGTCGACCATCTCGCGCCATGAGATTAAACTTGAATTGTTCTCTGAACATATCCATTTCTGCCTATCCTCAACAGATCTTTGTCTCGAGGAGCGCATATGAAGCCGTCTCATTCCACCGGCCGCAACGTCATCGCCATTCTCGCCATACCCATCGTGATGCTCTTCCTTATCGTCATCACGCCCTTTTCTTTTGGTATCGCCTCGCCCTTCGATCTTTGCGGGATGATCGACGCCGGCTCGCGTGCCACCTCGCTCTCCTTTGTCTGCCGTGGCGTGTTCTACGAATATGCAATTCCCACCGGAAGTTGGCAGTCCAAGTTACCGTTGCTCGGCAAGGTCGACGGATGCTCCCCCTATTTCTGCCTTGAACCTCAGGCGCTAAACTATCTGATCGACGACCAGCCACTCGACTCCATCACCCTCGCCTACGACTACGCACCAAACACCGATGAGCGCCACATGAACCAAGTCCTCGACAAGCTGCTTGGACAGTGCGGGCTCACCGCGGAAGCCGGTCGAACCATCTATAGCAACCGGAAATTAAAGCGAACAGAACTCCGCCGTGTCGGAAAAATCAAAGGGCGAAACGGGGCCGCCTACTGGGATGCCTGGGCAACACGCGACAAGGGCGAATTCGGACACAGCACCTATATGGTCACTGTCTACACCAAAGACGGAATTAAGGACAATGTTGACGATTTCGCGTCATCCAAACTCGGCATCCCCAAAACAACCAAACCCGCCAGCCCGGATGAAATCCTGTAGGGACGCTCATTAGAATGTCGTTCAACGAGCACGGCAACATCGAGCTCGCCCCCCACCACCACAAAGGGGACAGGAGCCTTTGTGGTGATCTTCGGCCCCGGCGTTCACCATCTCAATCCATAACATCTAGCGGCCGTTTTTGGGTCCAGATGTTACGGATCGAGATGAATTGTTCAGCGGTGCCCGTTTATCTAGATCTGTAACAACTACTCGGCAAATAAGGGTCTACCTGTTACAGAACGAGACAAACCGCGGACCACCACAAAGGGGACAGGCACCTTTGTGGTGGTTTTCGACAAAAAGAAGCCGCCCCATTAACAGAGGCGGCATCAAGCAAGTCTATTTATTAGCGTCCCTCAAGACCCAACGAGAACGTCGCGGTAGCCCCGGCCACACCTTTCCCTCGGGCGACCCTCGCGAAGCGCGTGAGCACGAGAGAAAGGTGTGGCCGGGGCGTACAGCAGAGCTACTCGGCAGCGGCCTTGAACTTGTTGTAGTTGATCAGGCAGCCGGCCTTGACGATGGCACGCTCCTCGGCCGTCATATCGGCAATGTAAAGCTCAATCTGCTCGACCGTGCCGTCGGCGCGCACCATGTAGGCGGCGATGTCCTTCAGGTCGCCATCGAGCGCGGCACGGATACCCGGCACAAAGACGTAGTCGCCCACCTCAAAGTTGGGCTCGGCCTCCATCTGGAAGGGCACCATGCCCCAGTTCATCACGTTGGAGCGATAGCGCTTGGTGGCGTACTCGTGGACGATGTTGGCCAGACCGCCGATGACGCGCTGACAGCTCGCGGCCTGCTCGCGGGCAGAACCGTCACCGGGCTTCTTGGCATAGAGCATAGAGCCGTACTCGGTCGCCTTGGCGTCGGCAGCGACGCCCGCGCCGGCCAGCGCCTTAAACACGCCGGCAAGCTCGGCATCGAGCGCGGCCAAGTCGCCCGCGGCCTCACCGGCAACACGGCGCTTCTCCACGGCGTCGACCTCCTTGGAACGACCCACGTAGGCCGGGTCACGGCGGCTGAGCGTAAACTCGGCCAGACCCAGCGGATTGGAACGGAAGGAGCTCGTCTCACCCGAGGGAATGAGCTCGTCGGTCGTGGTAACCGGGTCCATGATCTTGGAGCACACCTTGAGCAGGATATCGTCGCCGAGAGGCTCCATCGCGGGCCACGGCTTGATATTGGGACCCTCGACCAGCTCGTCGGCAGGCTCCGCCTTGCCAAAGCCCCAGTACACGCGCTTTTTGTACGGCGCGTCGTCAAAGGTGTACTCGCAGGCCTCGTCCCAAGTCTCCTCAGGCAGATCGGTCGCCGGCGTCAGGACGCCGCCGTTGGCAGCCGTCGCCGCAATGGAGCGGGCGTCCATCAGGGCCACCGCGCTCAACTGGCCATTGCCCGGCTTGGAGCCCTCGCGGTTGGGGAAGTTGCGCGTGGTGTGGCGGATCGAAAGGCCGTTGTTGGCAGGCGTGTCGCCGGCGCCAAAGCACGGGCCGCAGAATGCCGTACGCACGATTGCGCCGGCCTCCATAAGGTCGTAGATATAGCCACGGCGCGTAAGTTCGAGCGCCACGGGCTGGCTCGTGGGGTAGACCGACAGCGAGAACTCGCCGCAGCCGGTGTTGGCGCCCTTGAGCACGCGGGCAGCCTGGACCACGGAGTCGTAGTTGCCGCCCGAGCAGCCGGCGATAACGCCCTGTTGCACGTGCAGCTTGCCGTCGACGATCTTGTCGAGCAGGCTAAAGTGCGTCTTGCCCTCGCCAATCTTAGCGGCCTCGAGCTCCACCTCATGCAGGATGTCCTCGAGGTTCTCGTTGAGCTCGTCGATCTCAAAGCCGTTGGAAGGATGGAACGGCAGCGCGATCATGGGCTTGATGCTCGACAGGTCGACCTCGACGCAGCCATCGTAGTAGGCGACATCGGCGGGCTTGAGCTCGCGGTAGTCGTCGCCGCGGCCGTGCATGGTCAAAAACGCGTGTGTGTCCTCGTCGGTAGCCCAGATGCTCGACAGGCAGGTGGTCTCGGTGGTCATTACGTCGACGCCGTTGCGGTAGTCGGTCGTCATGCTCGCAATACCCGGACCCACGAACTCCATGACCTTATTCTTGACGTAGCCCTTGGCAAAGACGGCACGGATGATGGCGAGCGCCACGTCATGCGGGCCGACGCCGGGACGCGGGGCGCCCGTGAGGTAAATGGCAACGACGCCGGGATAGGCAACGTCGTAGGTGTCGCGCAGCAGCTGCTTTGCCAGCTCGCCGCCGCCCTCGCCCACGGCCATGGTGCCCAGGGCGCCGTAGCGGGTGTGCGAGTCGGAGCCCAGGATCATCTTGCCGCAGCCGGCGAAGTTCTCACGCATAAAGGAGTGGATGACGGCGATGTGCGGCGGGACGAAGATGCCGCCGTACTTCTTGGCCGCTGAAAGGCCAAAGACGTGGTCGTCCTCGTTGATGGTGCCGCCCACGGCGCACAGCGAGTTATGGCAGTTGGTGAGCACGTAAGGCAGCGGGAACTGCTCCATGCCCGAGGCGCGCGCCGTCTGGATGATGCCGACAAAGGTGATGTCGTGGCTCGCCATGGCATCGAAGCGAATCTTGAGCGCCTCGGGGTCTCCGGACGTATTGTGTGCCTGGAGGATCGAATACGCGATGGTGCCACGCTTGGCATCCTCGGGTGTCTGCGTAATACCGCGCTCGGCAGCCTCGGCCGCAGGCACAATCTCGCTGCCGCCGCGCAGGTAGATGCCGTCCTCGTACAGCTTAACCATACTGTCTCCCACTCTGCCCGAAAGGCTCGGGCGCATAGCATACATTCGTTCAATATCGTGCCATAGAACGGTTGCGAGTGGGTTACGAATCTACACGTTCACTTTATCTCGGTAAAGTAAGGGACGAGCCAGGCGAGGGCTGGCAGATTTGGTGCAAGAGTGTCCCTCTCGACTAGTCATTTAAGAACGTCCCCAATGACTACCGCCGGAGCGAGGCAACGCCGCAGGTAGAGGACGGACAGCGAGCGGGCCGTATTTCCAAAGTGAGGAACGTTCCCAAGTGCCGCATCCGGGCCATGGCAACGCCGATATTTTGGCGCGGACAGCGAAAGCCCGCCAGAGCGAGCAAGGTGCCTTGAAACAAGGCGGCATTGATCTTTTGATCATGCCGTCGAAGTTGAAAGGCAGATTGCCGCTCTGGCGGGCTTGCAGCGTCGACTGGTTACGCGGGTTGGTAAACCCGCGTAACTACAGATCCCCACCGGCTCCCAGCAGCTTGCGCATAACCTGTTCGGGGTTGACTGAGCCGTCGCGCGGGGCCAGGGCGGTAATCTTCTTTTGCATCTTGTACTCGTGCAACTCTTCCTCGAGCTGGCGCACGCGGGCGCGGAGCTTCTCGTTCTCGTGCTCGCGCTCCTCGGCACGCTCCTTCATATCGAGGATGCGCACCACGCCGGCAAGGTTGATACCCTCGTCGGTCAGCTGGTTGATGAGTTCCAGACGCTCGATATCGGCACGCGAATACAGGCGCGTGTTACCACCCGAGCGCTGAGGATTCACCAGGCCCTTGGATTCGTAGACGCGCAGAGTCTGCGGGTGCATGCCGGTCAACTCGGCCGCCACGCTGATCATATACAGCGGTTTGTTCCTATTGTCCTCGGCCATGCTACCTGACCCCTTTCTGTCTCGTTATCGTCCATCATAAGCCCGCGGGCGCGGGCGTGCGCCACGACCGCCCTAGAACGTCGCCTTGTAGCGGTTGACCTTCTCGCGATAATCGCGCGTGTCGGCCTCGCGCAGCTTGGTCATGGCATCGCGCTCATCGTCGGACAGGTTCGCGGGAACCTGCACCTTGATCTCGACGAGCAGCGCACCCGTGCGGCCGCGATGCTTAACGTCGGGCGCACCCATCTCCTTAAAGCGGAACTTCTTGCCCGTCTGGGTGCCAGCGGGCACCTTCAGACGAACCGTCGCGCCGCCGGGCGTGGGCACATCTACCGTACAGCCGAGCGCCGCCTCGTAGATCGAGATCGGCACCTCCATGGTCACATCGGCGCCTTTGCGCTTAAACAGCGGATGCTCCTCCACGTGCGTGGTCACGACCAGGTCGCCGCGCTCGCCTCCGGCAACGCCGTACTCGCCACGGCGCTTGTAACGCAATTTGCCGCCGTCGACCGCACCCGCGGGCACCGAGACCGTGATGGTCTGCTGCTCGCCCGTCGAGGGAATGCGGTAGGTGACCTTGTGCGTCACGCCGCGGAACGCGTCCTCGGCCGTTACGTCGACAGTCAGCGACAGGTCGCCGCCCTTGCGCGCGCGGTTGCGGCCCGCGCCCGCACCGGCAGCGCCCGCGGCCCCGGCAAAACCCGAGCCCCAATCGCTGCCCCAGGCGCCGTTGCCGCTAAAGATGCTGTCGAAGATATCGCCCCAGCCGCTCGCGCCGGCACCGGCGCCGTAGCCACCGCTATACGCGCCGCCCGCGCCCGGCATGCCGCCGAACATGAGCATCTGGTCGTACTCTTTGCGCTTCTTCTCGTCCGAAAGCGTCTCGTAGGCCTCGCTGATCTCCTTGAACTTGGCCTCGTCGCCGCCGGCATCGGGGTGATATTTTTGCGCGAGCTTGCGAAACGCGCTTTTGATCTCTTTGTCGGAGGCGCTCTTGGATACGCCCAGGATGTCATAGAAGGTTTTGCCTGCAGCCATCGTAGCTCCTCTCCTGTTTCATCCGCCGCCCAGCGGACGACGGCTCATGCTTTCATATGGCACTAGGCCAGAAAGGGCCCCGGGTGTTGTCCCGGGGCCCTTCTCAATTACTCCTCGGTGCTCTCGGCCGTATCGGCCGCGGCATCCTCGGGCGCCGCTTCGGGCTCCGGTGCGGGGCGCTTCTCGCCACCGTAGGTCACCGTCACCATCGCGGAACGCAGGATGCGATCCGCCATGCGGTAGCCCTTCTGGTACACGTCGTTGACGGTCTCGTCGTACTGCGATGCGTCCTCGACACGCCCCACGGCCTGGTGCTCGAGCGGGTCGAACGCCTCGCCCTTGGGGTCGATGGGCTCAACGCCCTCGTGCGCAAACACATCGAGCAGCTTGGCATGCACCGCGTCAACGCCATCGACGAATTGCTTAAAGTCGTCGGAAAGCTCCTGGCTACGGGCATGGTCGATCGCACGCTCGATATCGTCAACCACCGGCAGCAGCGCAGTGACGAGCTTCTCGGTCGCGCGCTCGCGCTCGGCGATGCGCTCGTTGGCGGTGCGGCGACGGAAGTTCTCCCAGTCGGCCTGTAGACGGGCGGTGCGCTCGGTGGCGTCCTTTGCCTTGTCCTCAGCGGCCTTCTGAGCCTCTGCCGCAGCATCGAGCTCATTGCGCACGTCGGCAAGCTCCTTTTGGGCCTGTTCGAACTTGAGCTTAAAGTCGTTGTCGGCGGCTTCCTCACCGGCGCGGATAGCAGCTTCCACCATCTCGTCCTCGGTCATCGTCGCCTCCTTGTTGGAATCCTCTACCTGGTTCTCGGCAGCCTCGGCGGCCTCGGCCTCGTTGGCCTCGGTATCGTCGACGGCCTCTACGGGAATCTTCACGTCCTTCTCCTCAGAGTCAACGGGGGCGGCGCCAGCGGCAGCCGCCTCCGTGCGAGCTTTACGGGCGGACATGATTACTTGTCCTCGTCGTCCACAACCTCGTAGTCGGCGTCGACAACGTCATCGTCGGCAGGCTGGGCACCGGCGGCGCCGTCGGTCTGCTGCTGAGCGTCGGCGTAGACAACCTGGGCCAGCTCGTAGGCCACGGACTGCAGGGAATCGCCAGCGGCCTTGATGGCCTCGACGTCAGAGCCCTCGAGCGCCTTCTTGGCGTCGGCGATAGCGGTCTCGGCCTTGGACTTCACGTCGGCGGAAACCTTGTCGCCCAGCTCGTTGAGGGTCTGCTCGGTGGAGTAGCACAGGCTATCGGTCTGGTTGCGGACCTCGACCTCTTCCTTCTGCTTCTTGTCCTCCTCGGCATGAGCCTCGGCGTCCTTGACCATACGATCGACTTCGTCATCGGACAGAGCGGTGGAGCCGGAAATGGTGATCTGCTGCTCCTTGCCAGTGCCCTTGTCCTTAGCGGAGACCTTGACGATGCCGTTGGCGTCGATGTCGAAGGTGACCTCGATCTGCGGCACGCCGCGGCGGGCAGCCGGAATACCGGTCAGCTGGAACTTACCGAGCGACTTGTTGTCGCGGGCAAGCTCGCGCTCGCCCTGGAGCACGTTGATCTCGACGCTGGTCTGGTTGTCGGCAGCGGTGGAGTAGACCTCGGTCTTGGAGGTCGGGATCGTGGTGTTGCGGTCGATCATCTTGGTCATGATGCCGCCCATGGTCTCGACGCCCAGCGACAGCGGGGTAACGTCGAGCAGCAGGATGCCCTCGACGTCGCCGGTGAGCACGCCGCCCTGGACGGCAGCGCCGTCAGCAACGACCTCGTCGGGGTTCACGGACATGTTGGGCTGCTTGCCGGTCATGGTCTTGACGAGCTCCTGGACGGCGGGCATACGAGTGGAGCCGCCGACGAGGATGACCTCGGTCAGATCGGAGAGCTTAAGCTTGGCGTCGCGCAGGGCGTTGGTGACAGGCTGCTTGCAGCGCTCGAGCAGGTCGCGGGTGATCTTCTCGAACTCGGCGCGGGTCAGCGTGTAGTTGAGGTGCAGCGGGCCGGACTGGTTCATGGTAATGAACGGCAGGTTGATGGTGGTCTGCTGGGCGGCGGAGAGCTCCTTCTTGGCGTTCTCGGCGGCCTCCTTCAGACGCTGCAGGGCCATGGGGTCCTGACGCAGGTCGACACCGTTCTCCTGCTGGAACTTATCGGCCATCCAGTCGATGACGCGCTGATCCCAGTCGTCGCCGCCCAGGTGGTTGTCGCCCGAGGTGGACAGAACCTCAAACACGCCGTCGGCGAGGTCGAGGATGGAGACATCGAAGGTGCCGCCGCCCAGGTCGAAGACCAGGATGCGCTGGTCGGTGCCCTGCTTGTCCAGGCCATAGGCCAAAGCAGCAGCGGTCGGCTCGTTGACGATACGCTTGACGTTGAGGCCGGCGATCTTACCGGCGTCCTTGGTGGCCTGACGCTGAGCGTCGTTGAAGTAGGCCGGGACGGTGATGACGGCGTCGGTGACGGTCTCGCCCAGATACTTCTCGGCGTCGGCCTTCATCTTTGCGAGCGTCATGGCGCTCACCTGCTCGGCGGTGTAATCCTTGCCCTCGATGTCGACGACGGCACGGCCACCCTGGCCCTCCTTGACCTCATACGGCACGGTCTTGATCTCGGAGGTGCACTCGGAGTACTTGCGGCCCATGAAGCGCTTGATGGAGAACACGGTGTTCTTGGGGTTGGTGACAGCCTGGTTCTTAGCGGCCTTACCCACGACACGGTCGCCGTCGGCACGGAAGCCCACGACGGACGGGGTGGTGCGGTCGCCCTCGGCGTTCACGATAATGGTCGGAGAACCGCCCTCGAGAACGGCCATTGCGGAGTTAGTAGTACCAAGGTCGATACCAAGAATCTTACTCATTAGAAATTCCCTCTCTCTTTTGCGTTCGCGCCGCCTCGACGATCTGTCGCGCGGTGTTTCGGCTTGTCTTTCAGGATGTAGTGTATCCCCTTATGGGCCGGAATATACAAAATCTAAGTCAATTCATATAAGATTTCTTATTGCTGAGAGTTTAGGTTCTTAAATGCGCAGGTAGATGCGCTGATTGAGTTCTCGGCAAATCTATCGAGATCTATGTAGAGTTGACTGAGGTGTGAGCCTGAAACTGTGTCCCGTTTTGGACGTGGATTACGGGATGCGGTTTCCGCAAGCACCCTCAATCGCCCTATATTACGAGTCAGCTTTAGCTAACATTTACGCAGCTCACCGGCCCCACCTGCGCGTTTTTTAGTAAACCTTGGCATACTCGGCGAACGGTATGAAGATGCCGGCCAGAGGGTATTGCAAACGGTCGCTCCCGTGGTATGTTTTTGCCCGAATCAAACCGGCGCGCATCGTCTGTAGCGTCGGTCAACAGAGAGGAAACTACCATGGCTCATCCCGTAATTGATGCCGACGAGTGCATCGCTTGTGGCGTTTGCGTCGACACCTGCCCCGCTGGCGTTCTGGAGCTCCAGGACGTCGCTACCGTCGCTGACGAGGACTCCTGCGTCGCCTGTGGCGCTTGCCAGGACGCTTGCCCCGCTGGCGCGATCACCGAGATCGTCGAGGAGTAACAACTCCCCACTTGCACACTCAAAAGTACACCGTGCACAAAAAGGAGGCCTCCGCATCGCCGCGGAGGCCTCCTTTTGCATTCGTCGTTACTAGGACAGGTCGTCTTCGTAGGGCATCAGGTCTGCCAGATAGCCCTTCTCCTTGAGTATGGCCTCGATCTCGTCGAGAGTCTGCTCGTCCTCCGCCGCGATGCGATGGAAGTGATAGCCGCTCGTCACCGTTAGTAGCGGGAAACTCTTGCCGCTCTCGATATCGTGCAGGTAGCGCTCAACATCGCGACGATTGCGGATGTCCAGGTCGGCCGTGATCTTACCGTACACGCGGTGATTGACGATCACGTTGAGCACGGCGCCTCCGGCGTCGACGATACTCGTGAGCTCATCGCCCGCCTGCTCCACGCCGTGGCGAACCTTGACCAGGCGCGTGGGCACAGCGGGGCTGCTGGGGGCCTCCTGCAGCACGTAGCCGCGGTTGGTCGCCACGATATCGTGCCCATCGGCGCGCAGCAGGGCGATGTCTTGCACGACAATCTGGCGGCTCACGCCCACCTCACGAGCAAGCGCACTGCCCGAGACAGGGTCTTTGGCTCGCTCGAGCACGCCCATGATGGCACGGCGACGCTCGCGGGCGTCCATTATTTACCGTCCAGCAGACGCAGGTGCTTAAGCGAGAGGTCGAGAATCGGCGCAGAGTGCGTCAATGCCCCCGAGCTAATAAAGTCAACGCCCAGGTCGGCGAGCGCGCGGATATTGCTGGCGTCCACGTTGCCCGAGCACTCGGTCTTGGCGCGACCGGCGATAAGCTCAATCGCGGCAGCCATGTCGTCGTGGGTCATGTTGTCGAGCATGATGATGTCGGCACCGGCCTCCACGGCCTCGCGTACCATGTCCAGGTTCTCGCACTCGATCTCGACCGTCGCGGTAAACGACGCATGGGCGCGCGCCATCTCAATCGCGCGTGCCACGCCACCGGCGGCGTCGATGTGGTTGTCCTTGAGCATGACAGCCGTCGACAGGTTATAGCGGTGGTTGCTGCCACCGCCGATCTCGACCGCGGCCTTCTCAAAGACGCGCATGCCCGGCGTGGTCTTGCGTGTGTCGACGAGCACGGTCTTGGTGTCCTCGAGCGCAGCTGCCATCCGATGCGTGTAAGTAGCGATGCCGCTCATGCGCTGCAGGTAGTTGAGCGCCACGCGCTCGCCCGAAAGCAGTACGCGCGCGTCGCCGCGCACTTGGCCCACGTGGTCGCCGGCGTGCACCTCATCGCCATCGACGACATCAAACAGCACCGAGCTCTGCGGATCCAGCAACTCAAAGGTGCGAGCGAACACGTCCAGGCCGGCGATGATGCCATCGGCCTTGGCGATGAGCTCCACCGTGGCGGGACGCGCCGTGGGGCACACGCTCGCCGTGCTCACGTCCTCAAACGTAATATCCTCGCGCAGGGCCTGCAGGATCAGATCATCGACGACGAGCTTCATGGTAATGGGATTCATGGTCTACTCCTCCACGGCCTGCGTGCCGGCGGCACGGGCCAAATCATCGATTGCCAGGGTGTCGGCGCTCAGGGCGCGATGACGGCCATCGAGCGCGGGATCGCCCGCCTGCTCTACGACCAGTGACTCGCCGGTACGCATGTACCACGCGGCGCGGCGACCCCAGACCAGTGCCTCGAGCAGGCTGTTTGATGCAAGGCGGTTCTTGCCGTGAACGCCGTTGCAGGCCGTCTCGCCCGCGGCGTAGAGCTCGGGCATCGAAGTGCGGCCGTCCTTGTCGACCCACACGCCGCCCATAAAGTAGTGCTGCGTGGGCGTAACGGGAATGGGCTCGTCCAGGATGTCGCGGCCGTCCTCCAGGCAGCGTGCGCGGATGTTGGCGAAGTGCCCGGTCACCACGTCGCGCTCGACGGGGGCAAAGCTCAGCCACTCGTGCTCGGTGCCGTCCTGCTTCATCTGCTCGCGAATGGCGGCGGCGACCACATCGCGCGGCTGGAGCTCATCGGTAAAGCGCTCGCCGGCGGCGTTGAGCAAAATCGCGCCCTCGCCGCGGCAGCTCTCGCTGATCAGGAAGGTACGGCCCGGCTGCGGCGAGAACAGCCCCGTGGGGTGAATCTGCACGTAGTCCAGGTGCTCCATCTTAATGCCATGCTCCTGAGCGATGTAGCAGGCATCGCCCGTGAGCTGCGGGTAGTTGGTCGAATGGTCGTATACGCCGCCGATGCCGCCCGTCGCCCACAGCGTATGGCGAGCATGAATCTCAAACGGCCCGCCGGTATGCACGCCCTCGGCGGCATTTGCGAGCTCGTCGGCGGGACGGACCGAATCGCCCTCGTCCACGGCAACAGCGACGACACCAGTGCACACCGTGGCCCCATCGCGCTCGGCCGTGAGGATGTCAGTCATGGCCACGTGCTCAAGAATCTGCACGTTGTCCAGCTTGCGGACGGCCTGGAGCAGCTTGGTCGTGATCTCCTTGCCCGTAATGTCGGCATGGAAGGCGATGCGCGGGCGGCTGTGCGCGCCCTCGCGGGTAAAGTCGAGGCCGCCATCGGCCTTGCGCTCAAAGTCCACGCCCATCGCCAGCAGGTCGTTGATGACCGAGCGGCTCGAGCGGATCATAATGTCTACGCTCTCGCGGCGGTTCTCGTAGTGACCGGCGTGCATGGTGTCCTCAAAGAAGGCATCGTAGTCCGAGCCCTCGGGCAGCACGCAGATGCCGCCCTGCGCGAGCATCGAATCGCACTCGTCGACCGCACCCTTGGAGAGCATGATCACGCGCGTGCTCGTCGGCAGATTGAGAGCCGCATACAGGCCTGCCACGCCGCAGCCGGCAATGACGACATCGCACTCCATGTCGGGGTATTGCTTAGTTTCCACAGGAATCCTCTCCCTTGTAATGTGGCATAAGGGATGGTCCCTCATGCCATATTGGCTTAGCGCGCCGCGTACTCGAGCATGCGGTCGAGTGTGAGCTTAGCCTGGTCGGCGGCCTCGTCCGACACGCCGATCTGCACCTCGCCCTCTCCCGTCTCCAGGCAGCGCACGAGCTTTTCGAGCGTGATGAGATCCATGTTGACGCAGGTGGGCTGCACCGCGGGGAAGTAGAACTTTTTGCCGGTGCCCTGGCAGCGGCGCTCGAGCTCGTAGAGCACGCCGCGGACCGTCACGATGATGAACTCGCTGGCGTCCGACTCCTCGGCATACTTGATGATGCCGGCGGTGGAGCCGATGTAGTCGGCCTCGGCCAACACGTCGGCCTTGCACTCGGGGTGCGCCAGTACGAGCGCGTCGGGATGTGCCTCCTGCGCATCGACGATCTGCTCGACGGTGATGATGTGGTGGCGCGGGCAGTAGCCCTTGTTAAGCAGGACGTGCTTTTGCGGCACCTGCTCGGCTACGAAGCGACCGAGGTTTTGGTCGGGAATGAACAGGACGTGCTGCTGCGGCAGCTCGGACACGATCTTGACAGCGTTGGAGCTGGTGACGCACACATCACTCCAGCTCTTGATCTCGACTGTGGAGTTGACGTAGCAGACGACAGCAAGGTCGTCACCGTACTCGGCGCGGGCGGCGTCGACCGTCTCGCGCTTGACCATGTGAGCCATGGGGCAATCCGCGCCCGGCTCGGGCAGCAGCACGGTCTTGGTGGGGTTGAGCAGCTTGGCACTCTCGCCCATAAACTCCACGCCGCACAGCACGATAGTCTGCTGCGGCAGGCTCTTGGCGAGCTTTGCCAGGTAGAAGCTGTCGCCGACGTAATCGGCCACAGCCTGGACCTCGGGTGCCACGTAATAGTGTGCCAGGATCACCGCGTCGCGTTTGGTTTTAAGTTGTTGAATGGCCTCGACGAGCTCTGCGGGCACCAATGCCGCGCGCTCCGTTGCCGTCGTTGCCGATGCCAGGCCGGCCGCAATGTCGCGTGCAAGCTCCGATGCATCCATGTTCGCGCTCTGTGCCATCAAGGCCCCTCTCTTTTGGCGAATCTTGGGGCTTTAGTATGACACCTAGGTTTACAGCTGACAAGACAGCTGTAAACCTAGGTGTAAAGTTGAAATAAAGATTCAATCATGCGGCAGGCCCATTTTCGAACTGGCAAACTGAGGATAGCCGAGCTCTCGATAGCGTAGGAGGCATCTTTGGACGGCCGCCGCGCATGGTCGACGGCATGCCCGCCAGGCAATCGCTCGCCGGCGCCAATCCGCTACAGTGGAGCAGCCGCCGGGGTCAGCTGCTTGATATAGGCCCACATGCGCTGCTTGGCCGCTTTGTCGGTCAGCGCCGCCTCAAAGCCATCGAGCGCGAGCACGCGGCGGCCCTGCACATGGGCGATCAGACCGGGCTTGAGCATGGCGGTGTCGAAGTCATCAATCGCCACGAGCATGTCGGCGTAGGTTTCGCGCATGACATCGGCCGCGCTGTTATCGAGCAGCAGCACCGCCTCGGGGTCCAAGGCCTCAAGCGCCTCGCGGAACAGGTCGCACGGCAGGGCGTGGCCCACCGCCACAGCTCCGTCGCCTGCGCCGGCAACACTCGCCAGCACACAAAAATCTTCGGGCGCGTAACCGATTGCCCCGAGCGCCTTGCGCAATGCGGCACCATCCGCGCCGGCGGCAAGTTCGCCGCCCGAACGCTCGGCATCATCCAAATCGCCTTTGACCAGTACGATCGGCGAGCACGCGTTGCCCGCGATACGCACGCCACGGGCCGCAAGCGATGCAAGCTCCTGCTCGGCCGCCTGGGCGATGGCTTCTTTTTTCTGGCTTTGTGACGTGGGCATGCGCTCTCCAATCGTTTGCGTGCCCACCATTATATAAAAGAGCCGCCCGCGAGTGGTTGCTTTGCGGGCCGCTGGGTATAAGCACGGTCGTACTGAGTTTTACGCGGCCGAGCCGCGTCGCATCATGGAGGTCACCATGGCTGACATTAAGCAGATTACCCCCGAGAACTTCGATTCCGTCGTTAGCGACAACCTTCCCGTACTGGTTGATTTTTGGGCGCCCTGGTGCGGGCCCTGCCGATCGCTCTCGCCCATCGTTGACGAGGTGGCAGACGAGCTGGCCGGCAAGCTGGCTGTAGCCAAGTGCAACGTCGATGACAATCAGGACCTGGCCATGAAGTTTGGCGTCATGAGCATCCCCACGCTGGTTGTCTTTAAGAACGGCGAGGAAATCGACCGCTCCGTTGGCGCGCTGCCCAAGGCCAGGCTGCAGGCACTGCTTGAGAAGCACCTGTAATACGCCGGTCATGTGCTGCCGTCCATGAACGGTTTTGCGCCGCTCACCGGAGAGCCGAGTGCTGCGCCCGCGACCACGGATAGTATGGTAATCACAAACAGCCCCCAGTGAACGGGTGCGGGTCAGACGGACTCGCACCCGTTTTCTTATGCGGTAGCGCCCCGTGCGGGCGTAGTAGAATCTGAACCACTGGATTGCCCCGAGCATAAGGAGATTTCCCATGCATGACGTCGGAATGAACATGAGCCAGCTTGCCATGAGCGTCAAGCAGGTCGACGACACCATCGAGCTCGCCCACGAGTGGAGCCATCAGCTGCTGCATGCGACCGAGAATTTTGACATGGAGCGC
>CABSNX010000018.1 GCA_902479205.1 uncultured Collinsella sp.
TCTACACAAGGCTATTCGTCGGCAGCGTCAGATGTGTATAAGAGACAGAGGCAGATGCGGTCGCGCCTGTTGAGCAGTCCGTTGAGGTGCTGCCGTTTGAGGACGTTCTGGCTGATGGCGGCGTGCCGACGGAGTTGGCGGGACCGACGGAGCCGGCAAAGCATGAGGCTTTTGCTCGTATGGTCTTTGCCTGGGAGCTGATGGATTTGGATCCGAGCGATGAGCGGGATCTGTCCGATGCGACGGTGGTGCTCGACGAAGTGTGCCGCGCAGGCGACGCCGAGCGGACTCGAGCGCTTATGCAACGTGCCGGGCGTATTGTTTGCCGCAACCTGGGGCAGGTGGCGATGGCCCGCGAGCTGGGCACGGCGTTTGACGTGGCGGCGCCGGTGTTCTGCGCCAATCGGGCCACGCTTGCCTGGCTGCGCGGGCTTGGCGCGGGGTGGGTATACTTGCCTGCCGAGTTGCTCAGCAATGATAGGGAGCGTATTGCCGAGCTGGCTGCTGAACCCGGCGCCTTGGGTCCGGTCGACGCCGACCGTCCCGAGCTCATGGTGTGCGAGCACTGCCTGCTGACCGCCGAGGGCGTTTGCGCCACCGATGCGACGGGGCAGGTCCGTTGCCGCGACTGCTTGCGTCGTCGGCAGATACGCTATCTGGTCGAGCGTGACGGTACGCGTCTGCCAGTTGCCATCGACGCATGCGGCAGGACGAGGATTTTCCTGTCGTAGATGCTGCGTCGCGTCAGTTTGTTATCATAAGAGAGTTTATGGACTTCCAGCACCGCCGTTTTCGGCGAGGGTGCTATAGCAAAAGGAGGATACCCAATGCTGTCTGTTGACGAGCAAATGCGTATCATCACCTCGGGCGCCGCGCAGATCGTTCCCGAGGCCGACCTTCGCAAGAAGCTTGAGAAGGGCGAGCCCCTCAACATCAAGCTCGGCGTCGATCCCACCAGCCCCGACCTGCACCTGGGCCACGCCGTGCCGCTGCGCAAGATGCGTCAGTTCCAGGACCTGGGCCACAACGTTACCCTCATCATCGGCAACGGTACTGCGCTGATTGGCGACCCCTCGGGCAAGAATTCCACTCGTCCGCAGCTTTCGCAGGAGCAGATCGAGGCCAATGCCGAGACCTACGTGAGCCAGGCCATGAAGATCCTGGATCCCGAGAAGACCACCATCGTGCACAACGGTGACTGGATCTTGTCGATGGATCTGGCTGGTCTGCTGCAGGTGTGCTCCAAGTTCACCGTCGCCCGTATTCTTGAGCGCGACGACTTTACCAAGCGCTACCAGTCTCAGACGCCGATCGCCCTGCACGAGTTCCTGTATCCCGTGATGCAGGCATACGATTCGGTCATGATTAAGGCTGACGTGGAAATGGGCGGCACCGACCAGCTTTTCAACCTGCTCGCCGGCCGTGAGCTCATGGAGAAGATGGGCATGGAGCCCCAGATCGCGCTCACCATGCCGCTGCTCGAGGGCACCGATGGCGTCCGTAAGATGTCCAAGTCCTATGGCAACTACATCGGTCTGACCGACGCGCCCAAGGATATGTTCGGCAAGACCATGTCCATCCCCGACGAGATGATCGGCAAGTACTACCGCCTGGCGAGCTCGCTCACTCCGGCCGAGGTCGACAAGATCGACGCTGCCCTGGCCGATGGCTCTGCCGATCCCTATGAGCTCAAGCGCGCTCTGGGCCGCGACCTGTGCGACACCTACCACGGCGCCGGTGCCGGCGACGAGGCTCAGGCCGAGTTCGACCGCGTGTTCAAGGAGGGCCAGCTCGCCGACTTCCCCGAGAAGCATGTTGAGCTGACTGTTAACGACGAGGGCCAGATTTACCTCGCCGGTCTGCTCAAGGACCTGGGTCTTTCGGCGAGCGCCGGCCAGGCCCGTCGCGACATCGACGGCGGCGGCGTCAAGATCAACGGCAAGGCCGTGGCTCCCAAGAGCTACAACATCGACCCCAGCGTCCTCAAGCTGGGCGACACCCTCTCCGTGGGCAAGCGCAAGGGCTTCAAGTTGGTCTAGCAAGTAGGTCAACCTGACATGTGCAATAGGGCCGCAGCCGGGATTCCCGACTGCGGCCTTTTTAGATGATCCCTTGGGGACGGAGGAAAACGGATCACCGAGGGGGTCGGTCTGGCCCGGTGATCCGTTTTCCTCCGTCCCCAAGGGATCATTTGGCGGTGCCGTTAAGCGGAAGGGGTGTTATCGGCGGCCTCCTTTTGGGCATACAATGGCTATTGGTTTGCTGCGGTGAAGGCCTGTCCGCTCCGCAGCTTTTTTCTACGGTTAAAGGAGTATGTATGTCCGTTGAGGTCATGAGGTCTGTGATCGAGGCCGCCGAGGGGCGTGTTCCCGTCGACACGCTGTTTACCAATGCGCAGATTGTCGACGTATATGGCCAGCGCGTGGCGCCCGGTAGCGTTGCCGTCAAGGATGGCGTGATCGTCGGCGTGCTCTACGACGGTCGCGACGATGCCGCCGGCACCTACGAGGCGACCGAGGTTATCGACTGCCAGGGTCGCTATATCGCTCCCGGCTTTATCGACGGACATCTGCACATTGAGTCTTCGAACATCCGCCCTGCCGAGTATGCACGCATGGCGGCGGCGCGCGGTACCACCACCGCCATTGCCGACAGCCACGAGATTGCCAACGTGGCGGGGCTCGACGGTCTGCGCTTTATGATCGAGGACGGTCGTCGCGCTCCTATTTCCATCAAGTACATGATGCCCTCGTGCGTGCCCGCACTGCCCGACGAGCAGGCCGGTGCCGTCATCACCGCTGCCGATATGCAGGCGTTTTTTGCCGAATATCCGGGCGATGTCTTTGGCCTGGGCGAGATGATGAACCTGCCGGGCGTCTTTATGGCCGATCCCGAGACCTGCGCTCGAATCGACGCTGCCAACCAGACGCCGTCCAAGCAGGTTGACGGTCACGCGCCGCTCGTTGCCGGCAAGGACCTCAACGCCTATGCCGCAGCAGGTATTATCGCTGACCATGAGTCGACGATTCCCGAGGAGGCACTCGACAAGCTGTCTCGCGGCATGTACGTGATGCTGCGCGAAGGTACGTGCAGCCATGACCTGGCCAACCTGTCGCCGATGCTGCTGGAGAATCCTGCCCGTGCCCGCCGTTGCTGCTTTGCGACCGACGACCGTGCTCCCTCCGACGCGCTTGCGACCGGCATGATCGATAACGCCTGCCGCGTGGCGATTGAGGCCGGTATCGACCCCGTGGTCGCTATCTCTATGGCGTCCCTGTCCACGGCCGAGGCGTTTGGCCTGGACCACGGTTGCCGCGACTCGCACGAGCTGCGTGGCGCCATCGCCCCGGGCAAGCGTGCCGACCTGCTGGTACTCAACGACCTGACGTTTGCCACGGCTCCGCATCGCGTGTATGCCGCCGGTGCCCTGGTGGCGCAGGACGGTACCTTTGTGGGCGAGATTGCACCCGAGATGGCCGAGGTCGCAGCCCTTGCCGATGAGCTGCGCGCCTCCGTTAAGCTGCCGAAGCTTTCGCTCGACGTATTCGACTATGCCTTTAAGCCGGGCGAGGCCGTGATTGACGTGGTGCCGGGTAAGGCCATCACGGGCATGGCTCGCCCCGAGAGCGCCGAGGGCCTGCGCCGCATTATGCTGATCGAGCGCCACGGCCGCGGTGTGTCGCTGCAAGCCGAGGGCGCCGACGGTGATGGTCCTGCGGGCCTGGGCCTTGTCGGCAAGCATATCGGTCGCGGCTGGGTGCGTGGCTTCACCATCACCGGTGGCGCCATTGCCTCCACGATCGGCCACGACTCGCACAACGTGTGCGTCGTGGGTGATAACGCTGCCGATATGATGGCTGCTGTTGAGGCTGTGGGCCAGGGTGGTCACGTGCTGGTGCGCAACGGCGAGGTCGTGGCGCGCATTCCGCTGGCGCTCGGCGGTCTGATGAGCGAAGGCACGGCCGAGGATGTCGCCGCGCAGCACGACGACTTTATGGTCAAGGCGCGCGCCATGGGTATTGAGCCGCCGCTCGACCCCATCATGGGCATCATCTTCCTGCCCCTGCCGGTGATCCCGACGCTCCGCATCCGCCCCGAGGGCATGTTCGACGTCACGACCTTCACCTACGCCGACTAGTCATTGGGGACGTTCTTAAACGGCTAGTCGCCTGCGACACTCTTTGACGTGTTGCCTGGCGCTGCGAATGTGGGACCCCTGGCGCGCGTGAGCTATTTGCCAGGTCCTTGTAACGTTTGCGCCCGCGGAGTCTTACCTGAGCTCCCTTTGGGTACGTTGGAATTGGATACACGTTCGATTCCAACAAGCCCGAAGGGAGCTTTTCTATGTTTAAACTGATTGCATCCGATATGGACGGCACGTTGCTTGACGAAAACAGCCAGGTGCCTCCCGAGACCTACGAACTGATTCTGGCGCTACACGAGCATGGCGTGCATTTCGCCGCATCGTCAGGTCGCCGCTACGATCGCCTGTGCGAGTTCTTTGCGCCCGTTCGCGACAAGATGGACTTTGTCGCCGCTAACGGTGCCCAGGTCTACGCCGACGGCAAAATGGTAGACCGTGAGGTGTATTCGCACCTGGCGATTCGAAGGCTCGCCCAGGCTGTCGCGACGTTTCCCAATCTGCATCTTGCGCTTTTTGACCGAACCAAGTCCTTCCTGCTCGATGACGAGTGCAAGTTCGTGCGTGAGGTCGATAAGGACCTTCCCAATGCCGAGCGTATTTGGGAGCTGCCCGATCCCAGCGTAAATATCATCAAGGCGAGTATCTTTTGCGATGACGGTGTCGTTATGGACAGCGCCTACGTGCTACAGCGTGAACTTGGCCAGCTCTTTACTTTTGCACCTTCGGGCAACGCGTGGATCGATGCCATGCAGCCCGGTGTGTCGAAGGCCTCGGGCATCGCACAGCTCGCGGAGCATTACGGCATTGGACGCGACGAGATCATGGCGTTTGGCGACTCGATGAACGACTACGAGATCATTCGCTTTGTCGGCACGGGCTGCGCGATGGAAAACGCGCGCCCCGCGCTCAAAGCGGTTGCCGATCGCGTCGTAGGCTGCAACCGCGACCACGCCGTTCAGCAGGAGCTCCGTCGCGTGCTGGAGAGTCTCGCTTAATTCGGCAGATGGAGACGTTCCTTTTCTGTCGGCAGCCGGGGACAGTCTTTGCGGCGCCCCGCGAGGAGTGTCCCCAACGACTACTTAGCTACCCTGCCGGGTTGATGCTGCTAGGCGAGGGCGGCCATGATGGTGCGGGCGACGCCGTCGTGGTCGTTGTCGTATTCGGTGATGGCGTCGGCGGCCTCGCGGTCTTCGGGTTCGCCGTTGATCATGGCCATGCCGTGGCCCGCTGTCTGCAGCATGGGGATGTCGTTGATGTTGTCGCCGAACGCCCAAGCGTCGGCGAGACGCTCGCCCAGGTGCTCGCATAGCCACGTGAGGGCCGTTCCCTTGGTGGCGCCCTCGCCCATGACCTCGATATTCATGGCGTACGAACGCGTGACCTCAATGCCTCCGAGCGTGTCGAGCTCCGCCGCGATGGCGTCGCGATCGGCCGGGTCGTGCCAGTACATGGCGATGCGTTCGAGCGTCTCGACCTCGTCGATCTTGCTGTCGATATCCATGTCGATCGGTGTTCGTGTGCGCTTGAGCGAAGCCGCGATGTGGGGGTCGCCGCCGCAGAACTCATCCAGACGCGCGTAGAGCGAGCGGGGGAGGAAGCACTGCCCATCCGCGAAGATATCGAAGGTCACATCGTGGCCGGCGGCGATGCGGTGGATGCGATGGGCAATGCCGCAATCGAGCGGTCGGCTCAAGATGCGCGTTGCGCGCGAGGTATCGGTGGACACATCGTCGTCGAGCTGCCAGACGCTGGCGCCATTGGCACAGACGGCATAGTGTACGGCGGGATGGGCGAGGATGGGCTCAAAGATGCCCGACAGCGGACGTCCCGTGCACGGTACAAACTCAATGCCGCGACGTGCGAGCTCGTCGAGCATCGCCCAGGTGGCGTCGCTCATCTGCTTGTCACTCGTCAACAGCGTTCCATCCATATCGGAAAAAACAATCATTCGATGCAGCCCTTTCTGCTGGCATAAAAAGCGTGGCCGAGGGCGGTGATGCCCTGACCACGCTCGAGTTCTATAACGGTCTGCGTCCTAGCGGTCGGCGAGCGGCTTGTACTCCAGCGGCTCGATCACCGGACGATAGGCCGGGCGAATAATACGGTGCGCGCAGAAGAGCTCTTCCATGCGGTGTGCCGACCAGCCGGCCATGCGGGCGACGGCGAATAGCGGCGTAAAAAGCGTCTCGGGTACGCCGAGCATCTTGTAGATAAAGCCTGTGTACAGGTCGATGTTGGCGCAGATAGGCTTGGTCATGCCGTGGTCGCGCATCACCTGCGGTGCCAGGCGCTCGATGCGCTCGATGAGCGCGAATTCCTCGCCCAGATCTTTCTTGGCAGCGAGCGAACGTGCGTAGTGGCGGCAGACCTCGGCGCGCGGGTCGCTCAGGGTGTAGACGGCGTGGCCCATACCGTAGATGAGACCCGTGCCGTCGAAGGCCTGCTTGTCGAGAATCTTGCCCAGGTAGGCTGCGACCTCGTCCTCGTCCTCCCAATTGGAGACATGTGCACGGATGTCCTCGTGCATGGACACGACCTTGGCGTTGGCGCCGCCGTGGCGCGGGCCCTTGAGCGAGCCGATGGCCGCGGCGTAGGCGGAATACGGATCGGTGGCCGAGGAGGATAGTACGCGGCAGGCAAACGTGGAGTTGTTGCCGCCGCCGTGCTCGGCATGCAGCATGAGCATCACGTCGAGCAGCATGGCTTCGTCGCGGGTGAATGCCATGCCGCCGCGCAACACCTGCAGGATGGTCTCGGCGGTGGAGAGACCGGGCGTGGGATGCGGTACATGAACCTCGGAGCCGCGGCGCTTGGCGACCGAGGCCATATGCGCGAAGGCGGCGATGCGGGGGAGACGGGCGAGCATGGAGATGGCGACATCGATTTCGTGCTCGGGTGTAATGGCGTCGGGCTCGGCGTCGAAGGCGTAGAGCAGCAGCACGGCGCGCTGAAGCACATTCATGATGCTCGACGACACCGTGGTCATGGGGAACTCGCGGACGTATTCGTCGCTCAGGTGCCTAAAAGCACCCAGACGTCCGCAAAAACCGTCAAGCTCTTCCTTGGTGGGCAGAGAGCCCGTAATGAGCAGATAGGCGACCTCTTCGTAGCCGTAGCGGTTCTCGGCCTGGGCGTTGTTGACCAGATCCTCGATGCTGTAGCCACGAAGCGTGAGTTTGCCCTGATCGGGCACGACCTTACCGTCGACCTTGTTGTAGCCGTGCACATCCGAGATGCGAGTGAGGCCCGCGACCACGCCCGAGCCGTCGGCATTGCGCAGGCCGCGCTTGACATTGTGCTCAACAAATAGGCCCTCGTCATAAGGGTCAGTCGGCAGGCCATAGTAGAGATTTTCGCTTTCGGGCGAAATCTGGCGGCTCGCTTCGTAATCCAAGACCAGGCGGCTCAGGTGGTCGTCGAAGCGGTAATAGATTTTCTTGGCGTCGTAGGCCATGCGCGCTCCTCTCCGGGCCGCATCGGGGTGACTTGCATGGGCATGCGCGCGTCAGGCTATCCCCAGCGGCTTGCTCGCTACAGGCGGTACATAAAGTTGAAGACGTCCTCGCGCTGGATGGACACGTTGACGCCCGAAAGCTCGCCGGCCTCGGCCAGCGCCTTCTGCAGCTCGGCGAAGTCGAGCTTGGACTCGGCGGTATCGGCCAGCATGGTCATGGTGAAGATGTCCTCGATAATGGACTGCGTGATGTCGCGGATGTCGACGTTGGCCTCGCCTAGGACACGGGTGACGCCGGCGACGATGCCGGGGCGGTTCTTGCCAAGGACGGTGATGACGATACGGGAGGACGAGATCTCGGCCATGGGAAACCCTTTCGCGTGATTGCGGCGCGCGCGGGGCGCTCCGCTACGGTACAGTGTTCATCATTGTACCTGTCTGGCGCAAAAAAGGGCACCTTTGCTGCGGCGTTACACGTCTGCAACATGGGAGAAGGGGCAAAGGCACCCGTTTGCCGCGATTCGTCGTGTCGTCTGCCGTGCCTTGGGCGCGATGCACAACGCAAAGACCGTGAACCTTTTGTGGGACACGCGGCGCCGTGGTACCATAGCCGAGTTTGTTGTCTTGGTCGGAAACCAAGACGCCTTATGCGCTGATCGGTAACCAGCGCCTGACCAATAAGGAGTCCTACCATGAAGCAGGGTATCCATCCCCAGTATGTCGAGTGCACGGTGACGTGCTCCTGCGGCAACACCTTCAAGACGCACGCTACCGTGTCCGAGATGAAGGTCGAGCTTTGCAACGAGTGCCACCCGTTCTACACCGGCCAGCAGAAGTTCGTCGACACCGGTGGACGCGTCCAGCGCTTCGCCGACAAGTTCGGTGGCGCCGCTGCCGCCCAGCTCAAGAAGGCCGAGGAGGCCAAGGCCGCCAAGGCCGCCAAGGCTGCTGAGGCCGAGGCCGCTCGCAAGGCCGCCGCTGAGGCTAAGGCTGCCGAGAAGGCTAAGCGTGCCGCTAAGTTCGCCGAGGAGGCTGCCAAGCAGGCTGCCGAGGCTCCCGCAGAGGCTCCCGTCGAGGAGGCCGCTGCCGAGGCCGAGACTACCGAGGCTGCTGAGTAAATAGCTCGCCGCGGAAACACTCGCATTCATGGCATAAGGGCCGCGCATCCATTTGGGTGCGCGGCCCTTATCTTTTTATTGGGGCAAGCTAGCCCGTCCCCATTGCACCAGGTTGGTGCGAAGGGGACAGGTTGGCTTGCACCAAATGGCAGAGAGAGGCAGCGTTTTCCCAGATAAAACCTGACAAAATAAACCAGTCCCTTTTTGGCAGGCTGTCGTAGTTATTACGTGGTCGAGCGTGTCGACCGCATAGGCGGCGCCTTGTTTGGCTAAAGTACAAATATCTGTGTTTAACTCGTCCAAGGTTTCATGCCACGGGCGATGGCCAAAAAGGAAAACAACATGGGATTCATGTCAAAGCTGCTGTCCTTTGGATCCGATAAGGACCTCAAGCGCTACTACAAGATCGTCGACAAGATCAACGGTCTTGAGCCCCAGTTTGAGAAGATGACCGAGGAGGAGCTCCGCGCCCAGACCGATAAGTTCCGCGAGCGATACGCCAACGGCGAGTCGCTCGACGACATGCTCCCCGAGGCCTTTGCCACCGTGCGTGAAGCTTCCAAGCGCACCATGGGCATGCGTCACTTTGATGTACAGCTCATCGGCGCCATGGCGCTGCACGAGGGCCATATCGCCGAGATGAAGACCGGCGAAGGCAAGACCCTCGTCTCCACGCTGGCCGGCTATCTCAACGCTATCGCCGGTAAGGGCGTGCACGTCGTTACCGTCAACGACTACCTGGCCAAGCGCGACTCCGAGTGGATGGGCCGCATCTACAAGTACCTGGGCATGACCGTCGGTCTGCTGCAGAACAACATGCCGCTCGAGCTGAAGCGCCCAGCCTACCAGGCCGACGTCACGTACGGCACCAACTCCGAGTTCGGTTTCGATTATCTGCGCGACAACATGGTTACCCGCCCCGAGCAGCGTGTTCAGCGCGGCCACAGTTACGCCATCGTCGACGAGGTCGACTCCATCCTGATCGACGAGGCCAGAACGCCGCTCATCATCTCGGGCGCCGGCACCAAGTCCGCCAGCACTTACAAGGACTTCGCGCGCGCCGTGCGCGGCCTTGAGCGCGGTGAGGACGTCTCGCACGACATGCTCACCGCCACCGAGGACGTGGAGCCCACGGGCGACTTCGTCATGGACGAGGCCAAGCACACCATCGCCGCCACCGAGCGCGGTCTTAAGAAGATTGAGCGCCGCCTGGGTATCGATGACATCTATGCCGATCTCTCCGGCCAGCTGGTCAACCACCTGCAGCAGGCGCTGAAGGCCCAGTACATGTTCCACCGCGACAAGCAGTACGTGGTCACCAACGGCGAGGTCAAGATCGTCGACGAGTTCACCGGCCGCATCATGGAAGGCCGCCGCTACTCCGAGGGCCTGCATCAGGCCATCGAGGCCAAAGAGGGCGTGCTCGTGCGCGAGGAGAACCAGACCCTTGCCACCATCACCCTGCAGAACTACTTCCGCCTGTATGACAAGCTCTCCGGCATGACCGGTACGGCACTCACCGAGGACGCTGAGTTCCGCGAGATTTACAAGCTGCCCGTCGAGGTCATCCCCCCCAACAAGCCCGTGCAGCGTGTTGACCACGAGGACCTGGTGTACCGCACCATCCAGGCCAAGTACAACGCCGTTGCCGACGACGTTGAGCGTCGTCACGCCAAGGGCCAGCCGGTCCTGGTGGGCACCGTCTCTATTGAGAGCTCCGAGAAGCTGTCCGCCGCCCTTACCAAGCGCGGTATCGCGCACGAGGTCCTCAACGCCAAGCACCACGAGCGCGAGGCCCATATCGTGGCCCAGGCTGGTCGCTATGGCGCCGTGACCATCGCTACCAACATGGCCGGCCGTGGTACCGACATCTTGCTGGGCGGCAACCCCGACGAGCTGGTGCGCGAGCGCCTGGAGTACGAGGGCCTGACCATGGAGGACGTGACGCCCGAGCAGCTCGAGCAGTTTAACACCGAGGCCAAGGAGACCTGTAAGGCCGAGCGCGAGCGCGTGCTTGCCGCCGGCGGCCTGACCGTCATCGGCACCGAGCGCCATGAGTCCCGTCGTATCGACAACCAGCTGCGCGGCCGTTCCGGCCGTCAGGGCGATCCGGGCGAGACCCAGTTCTACCTGTCGCTCGAGGACGACCTCATGCGCCTGTTCGGCGGCGACAGGATGGACCGCGTCTCCAAGATGATGGTCACGGCCGACATGGGCGACGACATGCCCATCCAGCACAAGATCATCTCCAAGGCCGTCGAGAGTGCCCAGCACAAGGTCGAGAGCATCAACTTCTCCATGCGTAAGAGCGTCCTCGAGTACGATGACGTCATGAACAAGCAGCGCCAGGTCATCTACGCCGAGCGTAACAAGATTCTGGATGGCAAGGACCTGACCGACCACATCACCGAGGTCATGCACGACACCGTGTATCGCTGCGTGCAGGAGTTCTGCACCAAGGACAGCCACGAGGGCGAGCGCGATCTTGAGGGTCTGCGTAAGTGGGTCGTCGAGCTGACTGGGCATATCGATACCCCTCAGTTCCCCGACGAGGATTTTGAGGCCCTGGCCGCCGATGTCCTGGCCTATGTTGAGAAGTGCTACAACCTGAAGGCCGAGCGTCTGGGCGAGGACCTGATGCGCGAGCTCAATACCCAGGTCATGCTGCGCGTCATCGATACGCGTTGGATGAACTACCTGCAGGAGATGGACTACCTCAAGACCGGTATCGGCCTGCGCGGCTTTGGCCAGCGCGACCCGCTGGTTGAGTACAAGACCGAGGCCTACGGCGCGTTCCAGATACTCGTCGATACCATGTACGAGGATTACCTGCGCACTGTTCTGCGCATCGAGATCAAGGCTGCCCCGCAGGCTGTGGAACACAAGGAGGAGCCCGCTCTTAAGGGTGCGCGCTTCTCTGGTCCCGCCGAGGTCGATGGCGACAACAGCGATTCGGTGCTGCGCAAGCAGGCTCAGGTGCAGGCCCGTACCGCCGTCCAGGGTGGTCCGGCTGCCGTTAACAACGGTGGCAAGGTAACGACCTACCGCAAGTCCGAGAGCGATGACCCTTATGTCAACGTGGGCCGCAACGACTTGTGCCCTTGCGGTAGCGGTAAGAAGTTCAAGTACTGCCACGGCAGGAATCGTTAATGGCCGAGGCTCTAGAGGTAACGCCCGCCGAGTTGGACGCGTTTGCGGACCGACTCGCCGAGGTCGAGTCGTATCTCCATTTGGACGAGAAGCGCACCCGCGTAACGGAGCTCGAGGCCAAAAGCGTCGCCCCGGGCTTTTGGGACGACGCCGATGCCGCTCGCGTCACGATGGAGGAGATTGCGCGCGCCAAGGAGGACATCGCCGCCGTGGATACCGCGCGCGGTGAGCTTTCCGATGCTCGCGCCGCGTTGGAGCTTGCCGAGGAAATGGGCGATGACCCCGATGCCGCTGCGCTGCGTGAGGAGGCTGCTGCTACGGCGGAGCGCCTATCCCGCGCCATCGATGAGCTTGAACTTGCGAGCTGGTTTACCGGGGAGTTCGACCATGGCGACGCGATTGTGACCATCAAGCCCGGGCAGGGCGGTTTGGAGGCCCAAGACTGGACCTTCATGCTCTTTAAGATGTACATGAAGTACTGCCAGCGCCGCGGTTGGAAAGTCACCATCAACGATTGCCCCGCGGCCGAGGTTATCGGCATTGATCGCGCGACCTTTACCGTCGAGGGCAAGGACGCCTTTGGCATGCTACGCGCCGAGGCCGGTGTGCACCGCCTGGTGCGTATTAGTCCCACCGATGATAAGAAGCGCCGTCAGACTACGTTTGCTGGCGTCGAGGTCATTCCCGTACTGCCCGATGATATCGACATCGAGATTAGTCCCGATGACATTCGCGTCGACGTGTACCATGCAAGTGGCCCGGGCGGCCAGGGTGTCAACACCACCGACTCCGCCGTGCGCGTGACGCATTTCCCCAGCGGTATCGTGGTTACGTGTCAAAACGAGCGCAGCCAGATTCAAAACAAGGCCGCTTGCATGCAGATCCTCAAGGCCCGTCTGTACGAGATTGAGCTCGAAAAGCGCGCCGAGGCCCTGGATGAGATTCGCGGACCCAAGACCACAATTGGTTTTGGCAACCAGATCCGCAGCTATGTGCTCTACCCGTACCAGATGGTTAAGGACCTGCGTACGGGCGTGGAGACCAGCAACGTCGAGGCAGTTCTTGACGACGGCGACCTGGATCCGTTTGTAATCGGCTATCACCGTTGGGCTACCGGCAACGCTGACGCGGAGGCCCCGTCTGCCTAAACCGCTCGGTTTATGTGGGAATGGATCAAGGCTTTCCGAGCAGAACGGTTTTGCATCCAGAACATACCCTGCACAGGGGTGGTTTTTGTTGGGCGAATCGGTAGAATCGAATACAAGAAGAAGTTCAAAGCGCATCCGATGTGGTGCGCTTTTTTGAGGGAGGCAGCATGGCATATCGTCTGGACATCAAGCGCATTCTTTCGATGAACTTCTTTCACGATCTGCCCCAGATCATGTTGGGGTGTGCCTTGGCCGCCATCGCGACCGACCTGTTTTTGATTCCCAACGGTCTTGCAGCCGGTGGCGTTACGGGCCTTGCGACGATTATCCAGGCGGTCGGCGCAGCGCGAGGCGTGTCGCTTCCCGTCGGTATCCAGACCATCGTCATGAATGCCCTGCTGCTGCTGGTCGTTATGCGCGAGGGCGGCATGTTCTACGTGGTGCAGACGGCGACGGGCTTTGTGCTGCTGGGCTTCTTTACCGATCTGTTTGCCCCGTTTGTAGCGCCTCTGGCACATGCAGACCTGATGCTTCCCGCTATGTGGGGCGGCATTATCACGGGCATCGGTTACGGCATGGTGTTGCGCGCCGGCGCCAACACCGGCGGCTCGGACACGATTGGCCAAATCATCTCGCGTAATACCTCGTTGCCGGTGGGCTCGACCGTCATGGCAATCGACGTTGCCGTTTGTGCGGCATCGGCCCCGGTCTTCTCGCTCGAAAATGCTCTGTATGCAGGACTATCGATGGTGATCAGCGGCTATGTAATCGATGCCGTGGTCGATGGCGGCAATAAGCGCCGTATGGTGCTCATCATCTCGGACAATTTCCCCGATATCGCGGCCGACATCATGTATGGTCTAGGACGCGGCTGCACCAAATTAAAGGCGACCGGTATGTATTCGGGCGTCGAGAAGCCGGTGATCATGGTGATCGTTAGCCGTCGAGAGCTCAATACCCTCAAAACGATCGTGCGTGAGCGCGATCCTCACGCAATTGTGACGGTCGCCGACGTTACGGAAGCCTTCGGTGAGGGATTCAAGGACATTAACGCGTAGGCTGAATTTCGGTTTGCGGACATGATCCGTTTTCCTCCGTCCCCTACGGATCACCTGATCCCTTGGGGACGGAGGAAAACGGATCATTTTTGTGCCGGGGCGAGAGGCAGCCACCGCATCCAAAAGACGTTCACATTGATAAACCGTTTCATCAGCGGTTCTGCCTGCTAAATTGTTCAAATAATGATAAAAACTCTGGTAAAGCCATCAGTTTCCAGCATAATGAATGACGTACGTGCATTGCGGCTGTGTTGGGATTACCTTCGGTGCCGTGCGCATCTTGTCTTAAGAGGATGAAAGGAAGGCACAATGAGCGACGAAGAGCTCAAAAAGGTTGCCAACGAGGTAAGGAAGGGCATCGTCACCGGCGTGCACGCTGCCAAGTCCGGCCATCCGGGCGGTTCGCTCGGCGCTGCCGACATCATGACCTATTTGTACTTTGAGGAAATGAACGTCGACCCGGCCGATCCCCGCAAGGCCGATCGCGACCGCTTTGTGCTCTCCAAGGGTCATTGCGCTCCGGGCCTGTACGCCGTGCTCGCCGAGCGCGGGTTCTTCCCCAAGGAGGACCTCGAGACGCTGCGCCATATCGGCAGCCACCTGCAGGGTCACCCCAACATGAACGACACTCCGGGCGTCGACATGTCCACTGGCTCGCTCGGCCAGGGCATTTCCGCCGCCGTGGGCATGGCCGTTGCCGCTAAGCACTGGGGAGATACTTACCGCACGTACGCCCTGCTGGGCGATGGTGAGAGCGAGGAGGGCCAGGTCTGGGAGGCCGCCATGTTTGCCGGCAACCAGCAGCTCGACAACCTCTGCGTGATTGTTGACCACAATGGCCTGCAGATCGACGGCTCCGTCGAGGAGGTCAACGACCCCATGCCGCTCGCCGACAAGTTCCGCGCCTTTAAGTTCCACGTGGTGGAGCTCGCCGACGGCAACGACTTCGATCAGATTCGCGCCGCCTTTGCCGAGGCTCGCGCCACCAAGGGTCAGCCGACCGCCATTATCGCCGAGACCACAAAGGGCAAGGGCGTCTCCTTTATGGAGAACCAGGTTGGTTGGCACGGCAAGGCCCCCAACGATGAACAGTTTGAGCAGGCCATGGCAGAGCTCACGGCCGCCGGAGAGGAGCTCTAGGATGGCAGACGTCAAGAAAATCGCCACGCGCGTAAGCTACGGCGAGGCCCTCGTCGAGCTCGCCAACGAGCACGATGACTTTGTGGTCCTCGACGCCGACCTGGCCGCCGCCACGCAGACCGGCAAGTTCAAGGCAGCCCGCCCCGACCGCTTTTTCGATGTGGGCATTGCCGAGAGCAACCTGATGGGTGTTGCCGCCGGTATCGCAACCACCGGCCGCGTTGCCTTCGCGAGCACCTTTGCCATGTTTGCCGCCGGCCGCGCCTTTGAGCAGGTCCGCAATTCCATCGGCTACCCGCACCTCAACGTCAAGATCGGTGCCACACACGCCGGTATCTCGGTGGGCGAGGATGGCGCCACGCACCAGTGCTGCGAGGATATCGCCCTTATGCGCGTTATCCCCGGCATGACCGTGATCGTTCCCGCTGACGACGTAGAGGCCCGCGCCGTGACGCGCGCCGCCTACGAGTGCGACGGCCCTGTGTACATGCTGTCTCTTATACACATCTCCGAGCCCACGAGACCGATCAGTATC
>CABSNX010000019.1 GCA_902479205.1 uncultured Collinsella sp.
GGCGAGGCGCCGGTGACGCTCGATGTTATCGGACATGAGGCCGCGGGTCATGTGTTTGGGGACGCAATCGGCGCGGGCGAGACGGTCCGCATCATGACGGGCGCGCCGGTGCCCGAGGGTGCCGATGCCGTGGTGAAGTACGAGATCGTCGATGTGCTCGACGGTGACGGCAACGAGGGCTCGCGTGTGAGGTTCTCGGCGCCGGCCAAGGTGGGGGAGAACGTTCGCTCTGCCGCCGAGGAGGCTCATGCCGGCGATGTTGTGATGCACGCCGGCGAGGTTGTGGCTCCGGCCGGCGCCGGCCTGCTGGCGAGCGCAGGGTATGCGAGCGTGAAGGTGCATGCCGCCCCGCGCGTGAGCATTATCTCGCTGGGGACGGAACTGGTCGCGCCGGGTGAGCTGCCGGCGCGCGGTCAGATTCGCGATTCCAACTCCTCGGCGTTAATGGCCGAGGCATTCGATGCCGGCGCCGAGCCCGTGTTCTACGGCATTGCGCCCGATGATGAGCAGGCGATTGCCGAGCTGGTGCATCGTGCCGTGCAGGAGTGCGATTTTGTCATTACGAGCGGTGGCGCCTCGGCGGGTGATTACGATTTCGTGACGGCGCTCGTCCGGCGCGAGGGCGAGGTGCTGTTCGATCGCATCTCGATGCGTCCGGGCAAGGCCATTACGTTTGGCTTGCTTGGGGGTAAGCCGTATTTGGGGCTTTCGGGCAATCCCGCAGCGGCGTATGTGGGCTTTGAGATGCTCGCCCGCCCGGCGATTCGCAAGATGCGCGGATTTGCCGAGGGTGAGCGTCCCGTGCAGCAGGCGACGCTTACGCATAGCGTGAAAAAACGACAGCATCGCCGCTTCTTCGATCGCGCCACGGTTTTGCGCGACCCCGAGACCGGTGAGTTGTTGGTGACCGAGGCCAAGACGCAGAATTCGGCGCTGCTCGGCACGATGCAGCGGGCCAACTGCCTGCTGCGTATCGACGAAGGACCGTGCGAGCTCAAGGCGGGCGACGTCGTGGATGTCGTGCGAGTCGATCTGCCTGAGGGAACGGTGCTATAGGAGGAACGCTATGGACTTGAAGATATCGATCGTGACGTGCTCGGATACGCGCGATCTTGCCCAGGACGAGGCCGGAGCCGCACTCGAGGAACTTATCGAGGCGCAGGGCTGGATGGTCGCCTCACACGTGGTCGTGCGCGACGACGCCAGCGAGATCGGTGATGCCATTGTGGAAGCCGCCGATGAGTGTCACGCCAATGTCGTGCTCACCTGCGGCGGAACTGGGCTTTCGATGCGCGACGTGACACCCGAGGCGACGCGTGCCGTCTGCGACCGCGATGTGCCGGGTATTGCAGAGGCAATCCGTGCGTACTCCATGACCAAGACGCGTCGCGCCATGCTCTCGCGCGCCGTGTGCATGCAGCGTGGGCATACGCTTGTCATCAACTTTCCGGGATCCACGAAAGCGGCCCGCGAAAGCTGGGAGGCCGTGAGCGATCAGCTGGAGCACGCGGCCCAAATGACGGCGGGCGGCGGGCACGCCAAATAAGCGCACTACCTGCGGCAGAGCGACCTTGCGAGTCGCTCCGCCTTTCTTATGCAGCGACAGCGCGGTACGTCTTGAGACTATCAGCAAAAGAAAATTATCAGACGAGAAATCTTTATCACTGATATTATTCGCACGGAAGTATAATCTAATTTTAAGAATAAAGCTCGCGGCGGGACGCCCGGGCGTAGCCTTCGAAAGGGTTGAACATGTTCGATATGGTTTCTCGCCGCGGATTCGTCTCGCTTTCTGCTGTCGCCGCTGTCAGCCTTGGTCTTGCCGGCTGCTCGGGCAGCAAGACGTCCGAGCCGGCCGGATCCGATGCCGGCTCTGCCAAGGCCTCTTCCAAGAAGGAAACCGTCGAGCTGCAGGTCTTTGCCGCCAACTCGCTCGAGAAGGCCCTTCCCGAGGTCCAGGAGCTCTACACCGATCAGACCGGCACCACCTTTGCCGACACGCAGTTTAAGGCCTCCGGCGACCTCGTTGAGCAGATGCGTGCCGGTGCCGCTGCCGACGTGCTCATCACAGCCTCCAAGGGCACCATGGACGACGCCGAAGCCGCCGAGCTCGTTGACGCCGATACGCGCGAGGACATGTTCGTCAACGACCTCGTGATTATTCGCGCCGAGGGCTCCGATACCAAGGTCGAGGCCATCGCGGACGTCGCGAACCTGGATGGCAAGATCGCCATCGGCGACGCCAAGACCGTTCCTGCCGGCAAGTACGCCAACCAGGCGCTGGCTTCTGTGAGCCTCTATACCGGCACCGAGGGCGACGACGGCGAGTATGCTCCCGAGATCGCCGACAAGGTGGCCCTGGCCGACAAGGTCGGCACGGCTGCGTCTTACGTCTCTACGGGCGACTGCGTGGCTGGCTTTGTCTATAGCTCCGATATCTTCCGCTACGACGGCATCGAGGAGGCCTTCGTGTGCCCCGAGGACTCGCACAAGCCCATCGTGTATCCGGGCGCTGTCGCCGATGGCTCCGAGCATGCCGACGAGGCCAAGGCGTTTATCGACTTCTGCCTGACCAACAAGAAAGCCCAGAAGATTTGGGCTAAGTACGGCTTTGAGCTTTCCGAGTAGTGCGGCTTGGCGCGATAATTCCATCGTTTTGTCTTTCACTCCGTCCTTGTATTCGCTTGGAGCTTTTCGTGCTTAATAGATTCCGCATGCTTGTCACCTGTGCTTTGACCTTCGCGCTTTGCTGGGTGCCGGGATTTGCGTTTGCTGGGAACGTTGAGGACGGGGCCCAGGTTGCTGCGACCGCTCATGGGCTTTCCTATGGGATCGAGGGTTTTGAGCGGTTGGCCAAGGGGACCGTTCGTGCCATGGAGGGCCAGCCTGAGGGCTACCGGTTTCCCGTTGACGAGGACGTGGACCTTGTAGTGGCGCCTGCTGCCGATCGCGTCGTGGCGTGGATATCGCCCAAGGCGGTCGAGAAGTTTGGATTGGATCCGCAGGACAACGAGTGCGTATCGGGTCTCAAAGCCCTCGTCTGTGACCTCGACAGCGCAAACTGCATGGGAGGTGCGCAGCTGGGGGACGTGGGTCTTCCTTGGTATGTCACGGCGGAAACAACGTTTGATACCGGCGGGTATACCTATGGCTTTGACGAACGAGGTGCGGATGGGGACCGCTATGTGGTGATTGCGTCAGCCTCGGGTGATGCCAAGGGCGGCGCGCGTTGGCTTGATAGCGCTCAAATGGTAGAAGCATCGTCTGTCGTGTTGCGGGATGAGCAGGGGTCCTTGACCTCTCTGGCCTCCTTTTTGGGCGGCATCGACTATCGCCCGTTTTGGGTGTCTATCAAAACGAGCGGCCTCGCCCTGGTGATTGCCTTTGCACTGGGCCTGTTTGCCGCGTGGAAGACTATGGGTACCTCGAGTCGCATCAAGGGCCTGCTCGACTCGGTCTTTACTATCCCCATGGTGCTGCCGCCTACGGTCTGCGGCTTTTTGCTCCTCATGCTGTTTGGCCGCTCGACCGGGGTCGGTCGGTGGCTTATCGCGCACGGCGTCTCGATCGTCTTTACGTGGCCGGCGGCGGTGATCTCTGCCGTGGTGGTGTCGTTCCCGCTCGTCTATCGTACGGCACTCGGAGCCTTCGAGAGCCTCGACACGCAGATGCTCGATGCGGCGCGCACGCTGGGCTGGTCCGAGCGTCGCATCTTTACCAAGCTTATGATGCCGCTTGGCTGGCCCTCGATTGCCGCCGGCACGGTGCTCGCCTTTGCCCGCGCGATGGGCGAGTTTGGCTGCACCCTGTTCTTTGCGGGCAACTACGCCGGCATTACCCAGACCATCCCCATCGCCATCTACTTTGAGTGGATGGGCGGCAACACGTCGGTGGCGCTCTTTTGGGTCGCCGTCGTGATCGCCTTTAGCTTCTTGGTCATCCTGTTTATCAACATGTACACGGCGCATTCGCAAAAGTACCGCGAGCGCGGCCTGTCCCGCGCGGAGCGCAAACAGGCCAAAGATCTCGCCGGACAGGGCGATTCGCTCGACCCGGCGGGCGGCGATGCCTTGCGTATCGATCGCGAGGCATTGGCCGAGCTCATGCGCGATGATGTCGCTTTGCAGGGAGGTCGATAGGCCATGTCGCTCGTTCTGGATATTAAAAAGCGCTATCCCGGGTTTATGCTCGACATGCAGCTTGAGGCTGGCGAGGAGCGTGTGGCGCTGCTGGGCGCCTCGGGTTGCGGTAAGAGCTGCACGCTGCGCTGCATTGCCGGCGTGGAGACGCCCGACGAGGGCAAGATCGTCGTCAACGGCGTGACCTTTTTTGACTCGGCGGCGGGCATCAACCTGTCGCCCCAGGAGCGAAAATGCGCCCTGTTGTTCCAAAACTATCAGCTGTTTCCCAACATGACGGTGGCCGATAACGTATGTGCTGGTGTAAAGGACGCGGGCGACGCCGCGGCGCGCAAAAGGTTGGCCGAGCGCTATCTGGGTATTTTCGGTCTGGCCGATTTCGCCGACCGCTATCCCGCGCGCCTCTCGGGCGGCCAGCAGCAACGTGTGGCGCTTGCGCGCATGGTGGCGGCGCATCCGGGCATTTTTATGTTCGACGAGCCCATGAGCGCACTCGATTCCTATCTTAAGAGCGCCCTCGAACAGAACATGCTCGACCTGTTCGATGTGTGCAACCGCACCGTGCTCTACGTGAGCCACGACATCGACGAGGCATGCCGCCTGTGCCAGCGCATCTGCGTGATGCACAACGGGCATGTTGAGGAGATCGGCTCCATCGAGGATGTGGTCCGCCGTCCGCAGACGCTGGCGGCACTGCGCCTGACGGGCTGCAAGAACACAAGCCGGGCGCGCAAGATCGGCGACGAAGAAGTTGAGGCCCTCGACTGGGGCATGACCTTTAACGTGGGTCGCGAGGTTCCCGATGACGTGGCATATCTGGGTATTCGTGCGAGCTACTTCCATGTGGACAACCGTGCCGAGCGGGGTCGCAACAGCTACGACCTGCACGTGGCGCGCGTGAGCGATTCGCGTTTTGAGCGCCTGGTGCTGTTGGATGCGCCGCGGGCCGATGCGCCCACGCGTCTGCAGTGGAAGGTCAACAAAGTGGGCATGCCTGTCGACGAGCTACCGCAAGCAGGCGAGACGCTGCGCATGCATTTTGATGCCAGCAGGATCCATTTGGTTTGTCGATAGCGCCGGGTAATGCCGTCGGGGATATAAGCCTCGGCGGCTTTGTCCTGCCGCTCGCCGAATGAGGGATGATAAACCCTTATCAATCGAGATAATTATTTATTAAACGACGGTACACGACGCTGTCGTACGAATGTCTACGGTGTTCGCATGTTCGATGACCGTTGATATAGTTGACCTCAACTTGTAAAGGAGGGTGCGCGCATGCCGCAGACGACATACATTCGCCGCGTTGCCGCGCGTGCCCTATACATGGCTCGGAGCCGCATATGAGCAAGTATGTTCACGGCTCCGGGAGAGACGACGCACAACTAAATAATCGACCGCAAAGCAGGTTCCCTAAAATTCCGGGTTTAAGCACGGCTGGGTTTTCGCCACCCACCGTGCAGTAATACCGTAGCTATTCATTTTTGGTTCGAGAGGGGAACCGTCATGGCTGAAGAATTTGATTTCCATCCGATGTGGGAGAGCCTCGGCATGAATCTTGCCGACCACGACATGCTGCTGGGCGCCGTGGGCCAGATGTACGGTGATATGTTCCTGACGCAGAACAATCGCCCCAAGTCCACGTCCTACCTGGACTTTGTGGCCACCAACATCCACAGCGGCCGCATTAAGGAGATGCTCGACAAGAAGGAGGCCGGCGAGGCCACCAAGATCGTCGGTTCGTTCTGCGTGTACGTGCCCGAGGAGATCGTACTTGCCTGTGACGGCATCCCCGTGGGCCTGTGCTCGGGTGCCGATTGGGCAACCGATAAGGTCGAGGAGCACCTGCCGCGCAACACCTGTCCGCTTATCAAGAGCTTTGCCGGCTTTAAGCTGGGCGAGGTCTGCCCCTACATTGAGTCGAGTGACCTGGTGGTGGGCGAGAACACCTGCGATGGCAAGAAGAAGGCTTATGAGTTTTTTGCCACGCAAAAGAACATGTACGTCATGGATATTCCCAACGTGCACGACGAGTCGACGCTCGTGACCTGGAAGGCCGAGGTCAAGAAACTCGCCGCCAAGATCGAGGAAGAGTGCGGCGTCACGATTACGCCTGAGCGTCTGAAGGCCGCCATCCACGCCGTCAATGAGAAGCGTCGCGCCCTGCAGCGCCTCGCTGCCACGCGCACTGCCGACCCTGCACCTATTAGCGGTCTCGACAGCCTGCTGACCGTTCAGGCCGCCTTTATGGACGACACGCCGCGTCTGACCGGAGCCATCAACGATATGGCGGCTGAGTGCGAGCAGCGTGTCGAGGCCGGCGAGGGCGTGGCGCCCAAGGGGACCAAGCGCATCCTGTACACCGGTACGCCCATGGCCGTGCCCAACTGGAAGCTGTTCAACCTCATCGAGAAGGCCGGCGGCGTCGTGGTGGGCGAGGAGTCCTGCACGGGCTCGCGCTACTACAAGGACCTGGTCGACGAGTCCGGCGAGACGGTCGACGAGATGCTTGACGCCATCGCCGAGCGCTACTTTAAGATCAACTGCGCCGTCTTTACGCCCAACGACCAGCGCATGAAGGACATCGTCCAGATGGCCAAGGACCTGCATGCTGACGGCATCGTCGACGTGGCCCTGCAGTTCTGCACGCTCTATGAGATGGAGTCGTTTGCCGTGGAGAAGGCCGCCGAGGAGGCAGGCATTCCGTTTATGCACATCACGACCGACTACGCCGGCGAGGACGCAGGCCAACTGCAAACCAGGATTGAGGCCTTCTTGGAAACCATTTAGGGCTATCTGTCCCGGCGGCTTTCCCAGGCACCCGATCTTGCCGTTCAAACCGTCGCTTGCGCGCCAAAGTGCGCGGCGCTCCTCTTTCACGGCAACCTCGGGCACCTGGGAAAGCCGTTTCCTTGGTTGGTTAAAAGGTTTCTTAAGGAGTTATATGTCGGAAAATATTGAGCAGCCGTTGCCGTCCACGTTTGAGGAGTTCAACGAGCAGCGCAAGGCCGCGTTTATTCGCGTTAAGGATTACAAGCAGGCGGGTAATCGCCTGGTCGGTTTTTTGTGCAGCTATACGCCGCTCGAGATTGTCGATGCCGCGGGGGCTGCGAGCGTGGCGCTGTGCGGCACGTCCGATGAGGTGATTCCCGAGGCCGAGAAGGTGCTGCCGGCAAATCTGTGTCCGCTCATCAAATCGACGTACGGCTTTGCCTACTCGCAAAAGTGCCCGTTTACGTACTTTAGCGACATGATCATCGGCGAGACCACCTGCGACGGCAAGAAGAAGATGTACGAGTTACTCAACGAGCTCAAGCGCACGTATATCCTGCATCTGCCACAGAGCCGCGACCGCGCCTACGAGCGTGAAGGCTGGTACGAGGAGTGCCGCCTGCTCAAGGAAGAGCTCGAGAACTTCTACGACATCACGATTACCGATGACGACCTGCGCGCCGCTGTCCGTCGTCGCAATCGCTTGCGTGCGGCCCAGCTCGAGATGTTCGCGCTGCAGGCCAACCAGCCGTCGGCCATGAGCGGCGTCGACCTGATGAGCACCATGTTCGCCGGTACGTTCAGCTTTGATATCGAGGCCTATACGCAGCAGCTGGAGCAAAAGGTCGCCAAGCTGCGTGAGTCCTACGAGACTGGCGAGCGCCCGATTGCGGCGGATGCCAAGCGCATTCTGATCACTGGCTGCCCGGTGGGCGGCGTGATCAACAAGATCGGCCGCACCATCGAGTCCAACGGCGGTGTGGTCGTGTGCATGGACGACTGCTCTGGCGAGCGCACGGCGGCCATGATGATCGACCCGGACGCGCCCGACATTCTGCGCGCCATCGCCGACCGCTACCTGGACATCAACTGCTCGGTCATGACGCCCAACGACAGCCGCATGGGGAACACGCTTGCCATGTGCGAGAAGTATCATGTCGATGGCGTGGTAGAGAGCGTGCTACAGGCCTGCCACACCTTTAACGTGGAGAGTGCGCGCATGCAGGAAGCTGTCGAGGGTGCGGGTATTCCGTATATGAAGATCGAGACCGACTACAGCAACGGTGACATGGGCCAGATCGAGACGCGCATCGCCGCCTTCATCGAAACCCTCTAGCTTCCTCAGGCACCGGATCTTGCCCCTCAAACCGTCGCTTGCGTACCAAAGTACGCTGCGCTCCTCTTTCGGGGCAACCTCCGGCACCTGAGAAACCTAGAGCTAAGGCGCCTGAACGCGCCGCTACCTTTGATGTTTAGATTGGGAGAGAGCCATGATAGGGATCGGGATCGATATCGGGTCTACGGCGGCTAAGGCTGCTGTGGTCGACGGGGAGGGTTCGGTGGCGTGGACGTGCGTTCAGCCAACCGGGTTCTCCTCGGTCGATGCTTCCGAGCGGCTGCGCGAGGCACTGGCAGCGGCCGGCTATGACGTGACGGGCGACGATGCGCGCGTGATCGCGACTGGCTACGGCCGTGTCGCTGTGCCCTATGCGCACAAGGTCGTGACCGAGATCACCTGCCACGGCACCGGCGCCGTGCGCCTGTTTGGCGACCACGGCACCGTGATCGACGTGGGCGGTCAGGACACCAAGGTCATTCAGCTTAAAAGTGGCCGCGTGGCCAAGTTTGCCATGAACGACAAGTGCGCCGCCGGCACGGGGCGCTTTTTGGAGATTATGGCCGACCGCCTGGGCATTTCCCAGCAGCAGATGGCCGACCTGGCGCGTTCCGGCGAGCCTACCAAGATTAGTAGCATGTGCACGGTGTTTGCCGAAAGCGAGGTCATCAGCCTGATCGGTCGCGGTGAGCCGCGCGAGAACATTGCGCGTGGCGTGATCGAGAGTGTCGTGTCGCGCGTTGCCACTATGGCCGGGCAGGCCGCGGGTGCCCCGTACTACCTGACCGGTGGCCTGTGCGAGAACGCCTATGTCGTGGAGCGGCTGGGCGCGCTGCTGGGCTCGCCGGTGACTACGTCGCCCCAGGCGCGCTTTGCCGGCGCGATCGGCGCGGCGATTGGCGCACAGGCGCTCAATTAATGCACCCGCTGCAGGCTCGCATTCATGCGTATACTGGGAGAAAATGATTGACCGAAGAGAGGAGGTATCGATGGCTGACGATCAGATTAAGCTCACGTCTATGACTGCCGCGAGCGGTTGAGCCGCTAAGTTGGCTCCCGGAGCCCTCGCCCAGGTCCTGGGCGACTTGCCCAATGTGCATAACGACAACCTGCTCGTGGGGTTCGATACCTCCGACGATGCGAGCGTCTTTCGCGTTGGCGATAACTTGGGCCTTGTGCAGTCCATCGACTTCTTTCCGCCGATGGTCGACGACCCGTTTCTGTTTGGCCAGATCGCTGCGGCCAACTCGCTGTCGGATATCTACGCCATGGGCGGGCGGCCGAGCCATGCCATGAACCTGCTTTGCATACCCAGTTGCCTGGGCGTAGAGGTTGCCGGCCAGATTCTGGCGGGCGGCGCCGATAAGTGCGTCGAGGCGGGTTGCTCCATCGCGGGCGGCCACACCATCAACGACGACGAGCCCAAGTACGGCCTGTCCGTGAGCGGTTTTGTGCCACTCGACCGCATGCTCGCCAACAGCGGCGCGCACGTGGGCGATGCGTTACTGCTGACCAAGGCGGTTGGCTCGGGCATCATCACTACGGCCATTAAGGGCGAGCTCATCGAGCAGGACGAGGCCGCAGCCATGTTTGACTCGATGCGCACCCTCAACGAGGCACCGATTCGCCTGGCCGAGGGACTTGAGCTTCACGGCTGCACCGACATTACGGGCTTTGGTCTGATCGGGCACGCGTGCGAGATGGCCGAGGGCTCGGGCGTGCAGGTTGAGCTTGCATCGGGGGCGGTGCCGCTCTTTGACCAGGTGCTCGACATGGCGCGTCTGGGCATTATCCCCGCGGGCTCCTACCGCAACCAGGACTTCTTTGGCCCGCGCGTGGCGGCCGACGAGGACCTGGAGCCGGGCATGCTGGATGCGCTGTACGATCCGCAGACCTCGGGCGGTTTGCTTATTGCGGCGCCCGCGGCGGATGTGGATGAGCTTGCGCGTCGTCTGCATGCCGAGGGGCGCGTTGCCGCCGTCGTCGGTCGCGTGTGCGAGCCGGTGCCAGGCGGTCCTGCCGTCCACGTTGTCCGTTAACGACACGTTTATTGAGCTATGTACCGTTCTAAAACGATTTATTCGAAAGGAAAAACTATGTCTACCAAGATTGAAGTCAATGCCATGGGCGATGCCTGCCCGCTGCCCGTCGTCAAGACGCTCAAAGCCCTGAAGCAGCTCGATGGCGAGGGCACAGTCGTGACCTCGGTCGATAACGAGACCGCCGTCAAGAACATCTCCAAGATGGCGCAGGAGAAGGGCTGCACGGCCTCGGTCGAGAAGGTTTCTGACGCCGAGTGGCACGTGACCGTGGCGACCTCTGGCGCCGTTGCCGTGGCTGATCCCGAGCAGGATGGCGCTGCCTTCTGTGACGCCAGCGCCGGCAAGGGCAAGCTCGTCATTTCCGTCTACACCGACTGCATGGGCCGCGGCGACGACGAGCTGGGCCACAAGCTCATGAAGGCGTTTATCTTTGCCGTGACGCAGCAGGAGGAGCTGCCCGCGACCATGCTGTTCTACAACGGCGGCGCCAAGCTCACTGTCGAGGGCTCGCCGGTGCTCGATGACCTGAAGGGCCTGGCCGAGCAGGGCGTCGAGATCCTTACCTGCGGTACCTGCCTGGACCACTATGGCATTAAGGACCAGCTTGCAGTGGGCGAGGTCACCAACATGTACGTGATCGTGGAGAAGATGGAGCAGGCCGTGCGCGTCGTGCGCCCGTAGCGTATTGGTTGGAGTTGCCATGAGGGAGAAGCGCCCGGCGCTTGTCATCACGTTTCCCACCACGGCGGCCGCCATGGGCTGCGAGTCCCTATGCATCGAGCGCGGCCTTCCCGGGCGAACGATTCCCGTGCCCGGGGAGGTCGCTGCCGGCTGCGGTCTGGCATGGAAGGCGTTGCCCGCGGATGAGGAACTGCTGCGCGGCGAACTCGCCGCGGCGGGTGTTCCCACCGAGGGCTATACCGTGATCGATATGTGGGAGGTCGTGCGATGATCTACCTGGATAACGCGGCGACGACCATGCACAAGCCGCAGACGGTCATCGATGCCGTGACGCAGGCGATGTGCTCGCTCGGTAATGCCGGGCGCGGCGCCACGTCGGGCGCCCTCGATGCCGCTCGTACGATTCACGCTTGCCGTGCCAAGCTCGCGCGCCTTTTGGGTTGCCCGAGGGCGGACCATGTGTGCTTTACGCCCAATTCCACCGCGGCGCTCAACACCGCCATCAATGGCGTGGTGCGCCCCGGCGACCGTGTGGTCACAACGGTGCTCGAGCACAACTCGGTGCTGCGTCCGCTCAATCGCCTGGCCGCGGAGCAGGGTGTAACCGTTGAGCATGCGGGCTGCGATGCGAGCGGCGTGCTCGACTACGACGAGCTCGAGCGGTTGGTCACGCTGGGCACGCGTGCCGTGGTGGTGACGCATGCCTCCAATGTGACCGGCAACGCGGTCGACATTGCGCGCGTGGCTGCCATCGCGCATGCGGCCGGTGCGCTGGTGATCGTCGATGCCTCGCAGTCTGCCGGCACGGCGCATATCGATATGCGCGCCATGGGGCTCGACGTCGTGTGCTTTACCGGCCACAAGGGGCTCATGGGACCTCAAGGCACCGGCGGCCTGGCCGTGGCGGAGGGAATTGACGTGGCTCCGTGGGCCATGGGCGGCACGGGCGTGCACAGCTTCGATGCGCTGCAGCCGCTTGAGTGGCCCACGCGCCTTGAGGCGGGCACGCTCAACGGTCACGGCATCGCGGGACTTTCTGCCGGTCTCGACTTTATCGAGGCTCAGGGTGGGGTCGAGGCGATTGCTGCCCACGAGCGTGCGCTCGCTGATCGCTTCCTTGCCGGTGTGCGCGAAATCCCCGGCATTGCGCTCTACGGCGCGTTTGACCAGCCCATGCGCTCGGCGATCGTGTCGCTCAACGTGGGCGATATCGATTCGGCCGAGATCTCGGACGCGCTCATGCAGGGGTGGGGGATTGCGACGCGTCCCGGTGCCCATTGCGCTCCGCTCATGCACCGCGCGCTGGGGACCGAGCGTCAGGGTGTCGTTCGCTTCTCGTTTGGGTATTTCAACACGGACGAGGAAGTCGATACGGCTATCGATGCTCTGTGCGATTTAGCCTGCTAAAGCTGCTAGAGCGTATATACTTGCGGGACGGGTCTTTTGCCCGTCCCGTTTTTGTTTCGATTCGAAAGGTGCTCTCATGGCTTCATCCGCCCCGCGCGGTCTGCGCTCCGACCATGTCGTCACCGTCGGCATCGCCCTGTTCTCGATGCTCTTTGGCGCCGGCAACCTCATTATTCCGCCGCTGCTGGCGCTGCAGGCAGGTTCTGCCACGCCGGTCGCCATGCTCGGCTTTCTCATCGCCGCCATCGGCCTGCCCGTCATGGGTTTTATCGCCGTGGCGCTTGCCGGAACGGCACGCGAGCTTGCCGGCCGCGTGCACCCCAAGTTTGGTGAGTTCTTTGTCGCGGCGGTGTATCTGGCTATCGGTCCGTGTCTGGCTATTCCGCGCACGAGCTCCACGGCCTTCGAGATGTTGGTGCCGCTGCTGCCCGAGGGTGTCTCGCTCGGCACGGCTCGCCTGGTGTTTGCCATCGGGTTCTTCGCAGTCGCGTTTGTGCTCACGCTGCGCCCGGGTGTCATCACACGCGTGCTCGGCCGCATTACGGGCCCCGCGCTTATCGCGCTCATCGTGCTGGTTGTGGGTGCTGCCGTGATCTCGCCGCTGGGACCGGTTGCCGCGCCTCAGGCTCCCTACGATGCGGGTGCTGCCGTGCAGGGCTTTTTGACCGGCTACCAGACCATGGACCTGCTCGCGTCGCTCGCCTTCGGCATTATCATCGCCGAGACTATCCACGAGCTGGGCGTTACCGACGACAAGCGCGTGGCCTTTGAGATTTCGCGCTCCGGTGTGATCGCCGGTGCGCTCATGGCCGTCATCTACTGCGGCCTGGCGCTTGCCGGCATGCAGCTCAGTACGGTTATGCCCGATGCCACCAACGGCGCTGCCATCCTTGCCCGCTCTGCCTCCATGCACTTTGGCCTTGCCGGCACGGTCGTGGTCTTCGCGATCTTTTTCCTTGCCTGCATGAACGTGTGCATCGGCCTCATCAGCTGCTGCTCGCGTTACTTCTGTGAGACGTATGTGGTCGAAGGGGGAGCGGAGGCCTCCGAGGAGGCCATGCGCCGTCCCTTTGCGGTTCTCGCCTTTGTGTTCGCGGCGTTTTCGTGCGTGCTCTCCAACGTGGGCCTCGACATGATCCTCATGTTCTCGGTGCCCATGCTCAACGCCTTGTACCCCGTCGCCATTGTGCTGGTGCTGATGGGCCTGGTGCACGGTTTTTGCGACGCCCATCCGCAGGTGTGGGTTTGGGTCGGCGGCGTGGTCGCGGTGCAGAGTGTGATCACCTCGGTCCGCGACGCGTTCTTTGCGGGCGTGTGGCTGCCGTTCGATGCGCTGCCGTTGGCGGACATTGGAGCCGCGTGGGCGCCGGTCGCCGTGGTGGCCTTTGTGATAGGCCTGGCCCATAGCCAGTTTGTCGCACATTCGAGGAACTAGGGTATCGTCGCTTGCATAGGCGGGGAGTCTCCCCTATAATTTCCTTCGCTTTGGGACACGCAAGGTTTAGACCTTAGCTGCTCAACACCTTCGGGACGTGGCGCAGTTTGGTAGCGCGCCTGCTTTGGGAGCAGGATGTCGCAGGTTCAAATCCTGTCGTCCCGACCATATCTTGCGGGCGTAGTTCAATGGTAGAACCCCAGCCTTCCAAGCTGATGACGCGGGTTCGATTCCCGTCGCCCGCTCCATAGGATAGTTTTAACGGCTTTGGCTTCATTTGGCGCCAGAGTCGTTTTCATATACATGCCGGGGACCCCACATCCCCTCCTAAGTTGCGGTGAAATACGGACTGTTTTTCGGCTTTTATGGCCCATGTAGTCCGTATTTCACCGCAACTAATTGTAAGGGTGGATTTTGATGCCGTTGGGAGGGTCGTAGCGACCATCTACCGAGAGTGGAAATATTTTTTGAAGCTCTGACCTGCGACGTCAAGCTTTTGGTCAGCTTTTGGCAAGGTATTTAAATGCCGTTCTGCGATAGCGTAAAGGCGTTCACTCGTTCTTGACTGTTATGGTGCGGGTCATGTCCAATAAAGCTAAACATTTTCCGAAGTCATATGCCAAGATGCTGTTTTCCGCTCTCGGGATTCATCATGACGAGCAGCTATTGATAACGACTGATCCTTGGGATGAGCGGCGCGCGCGTGAGCTTATGCAGGAAGAGCTTTTAATTCGACTCTATAACCATGTGTACGCCGATCCTGTTTATTGGAGCCACCTTGACGTGGAAGCCCGCATTTTCCAGCTTGCATCTGCTATTGCGGCCGTCGAACCGGATGCCATTTTCTGCGGTTCAACGGCGGCATTGCTGTACGGTATCGGCTCTGCTTACTCGCTGCTTAATGCCGTTCAGATGTTGTTGCCGAGATCTACCAGGCGCGATACATATGAGTTCGTTGAGTATCGTCGATGGCGCCCAGGTGAGTTATGGCGGCTCGGCCCGTTTACGCTGACGGACCCCTATCGGACGGTGGTCGATATTGCCCGCGCGAGTGCATTTCGGTATGCGCTTGGCTACGCCGATGGATTGGCTCGTGAGTATGATGTCGACCGCGAGGAGCTGCGTGCGTATGCACAGGCCAATTGTCGCGGTTTGCATGGCATCGCCCGTGCGTTTGGCGTGTTCGAGCATATGGACGGGAGGTCGGATAACGGGGGAGAGTCCGAGGCGCGAGCGGCAATGATCCTTGCTGGAGTCGTTGCGCCTGAGCTTCAGGTTGAGATTGCTCGACCAGGAAATGCCGGCTATTATCTGGCAGATTATGGTTGGCGGATGCCAGATGGGTCATGGATGTTGGCAGAGCTTCATGGTTTGGGTAAGTTTGAGGACGAAACTCAAAAAGATTTGGAACATGCTGCGGCAAAAACTTATCGAGCCGCCTTATTGCGCGATGCGAACTTACGTGCCATGGGTCATAACGTCATTCATTTCAAGCTATCGGACACATATGATGTCGAAGAGTTTGGCGCTATGATGCGCGGCTACGGTATCCCAACTACAAAGCCTTTTGCGGATTCCTGATAGCAGAGACAACCGACTCCGCCGCCCAACAATAAGTTGCGGTGAAATACGGACTAAAGGCTACTCAGAGACATAAAACAGTCCGTATTTCACCGCAACTTAGGGTGGGATGGGGCTAGTGGCGGGATTGGTGGCGGAGCTTGTCGATGGTGGAGTCGGTGCTTCGGCTGCGGGCTTCGGCGGCGCGGTCGCGGGCTTCGGCGGCGCGGTCGCGGGCGTCGGCTGCGGTTTGGCGCTTGCGACGGTAATCAATCATGCCTTGGATGATGGGCTTGCCAAAGCTCACGACATCATCTGTCTCTTATACACATCTGACGCTG
>CABSNX010000020.1 GCA_902479205.1 uncultured Collinsella sp.
GCCGCTGCCGCTGACAGCAAGCCTGTCGCCGATCAGCCCGAGCCCGCTGCCGATGCATCCGCCAAGAAGGATGTCGATGGCCTGAAGGTCCTCGTCCTGTGCGCCGGCGCCGGCACCTCTGCCATGCTTGCCAACGCCATCAAGGAAGGTGCCGCGCAGACCGGAGAGAACATCGCTTCCTCCGCGGGCGCCTATGGTCAGCACACTGCCATCATGGATCAGTACGACGTCATCGTGCTCGCCCCGCAGGTTCGCAGCTACTACAACGACATGAAGGCCGACACCAATCGTCTGGGCATTAAGCTGCTCGCCCCGCGCGGCAAGGAATATATCGACCTCACCCGCGACCCTGCCGGCGCCATCAAGTGGCTCCGCGAGAACCTCGACTAGTTCCTCCCTCTGTTGGTGCCCGGATCCCCAGTTCGGGCACCTCTCCCTATTCGTATCCCACAGAAAGGATGACTCATGACCAACCCCATGCAGTTCCCCGACGGCTTTGTGTTTGGCGGCGCCACCGCCGCTTACCAGGTTGAGGGTGAGACCCGCACGCACGGCAAGGGCAAAGTGCCCTGGGACGATTTCCTGGCTGCTCAGGGTCGCTTCTCCCCCGACCCCGCAAGCGACTTCTACAACAAATATCCGGTCGATATCGACTTGTGCCAGCGCTTCGGCATTAACGGCATTCGCGTCTCCATCGCTTGGAGCCGCATCTTCCCCAGTGGCACCGGCGAGATTAACCCCGAGGGTGTCGCTTTCTATCACGAGCTTTTCGCCACCTGCAACAAAGCTGGCGTTATCCCCTATGTCACGCTCGATCACTTCGATACGCCCGAGGCCTTTTACCAGAACGGCGGCGAGGGTTTCCTGACGCGCACGACCATCGACGCCTTCGTCGAGTACGCCAAGTTCTGCTTTGCCGAGTTCACCGAGGTCAAGCACTGGTTTACCTTTAACGAGATTCCCGCAACCGCCGAGGGCAGCTTTATCGTCGGCAACTGGCCGCACGGCGAGAAGTACCACCTGGACAAGGCCTTCCAGCTCATGCACAACATGATGGTGGCCCACGCCAAGGCTGTCGTCGCCTTCCATGAGGGCGGCTTTGAGGGCGAGATCGGCATTGTCCAGAACCTGGAGCCCAAGTATCCCCTCGATCCCAACAGCGCTGCCGACTGCGAGGCGGCTCGTATGGCCGACGTCATCAACAACCGCTGGGTACTCGACGCCACCTTCCGCGGCCACTATGCAGCCGACACCATGGAGGCCGCGACCAAGCTGGCCCATATCGCCGGCGGCGAGCTCGACGTCCGCGACGAGGACATCGCCGCGCTGACCGCCGCGCTCCCCTACAACGATTGCCTGGGCGTCAACACCTACAAGTGCCAGTTCCTGCGTGCCGCCGAGGGCGAAAACGACATCAACCACAATGGCACCGGCGACAAGGGCTCCTCGCGCTGGTTCCTCAAGGGCGTGGGCGAGTCATGCGTGCGCGAAGGCGTACCCACCACCGATTGGGACTGGATCATCTATCCCGAGGGCCTCTACGACCTGCTGCTCCGCATTAAGAACGATTACCCCAACTACAAGAAGATCTACATCACCGAGAACGGCATGGGCTATAAGGACGACTTCGAGGACGGCTTTATCGACGACGCCCCTCGCATCGACTACATGCGCCAGCATCTCGCATGGATCCTCAAGGCAATCGACGGCGGCGTAAACGTCGACGGTTACTTTGTGTGGTCGCTGCAGGACCAGTTCTCCTGGACCAACGGCTACAACAAGCGCTACGGCCTGTTCTACATCGACTTCGAGACCCAGAAGCGCTATCCCAAGGCGAGCGCGTACTGGTACAAGAACGTCGCGGAGACCGGCCTGCTCATGGCCTAATTCAAGCCGCATACCCCCTGTCGGCCGCATGCGAATCCCTCCACGGGTTCGCATGCGGCTTTTTTGTTTTGGCTCGACCCGAGCAGGCCGTTTGTCTCGATTTGTAACATCTAGCAGGGATTTTCGGCCCCAATTGTTACAGATTGAGATGAACGGGCGGCCCGGGCAGAAATATCTCAATCTGTAACATCTAAACGGATATTTCGCCCCTATCTGTTACAGATCAAGACAAAGATGATGGCTGGGTAGACAAAATCTCGATCTGTAACACCTAGTCGAGTTTTTGGGTCCTAGCTGTTACGGATTGAGACAAATGCACAGGACAATCTTCTCAATCTCGATCTGTAACATCTGGCTGATGATTTCGCCCCTACTTGTTACAGTTTGAGACAATTTGATAGCGGAGTCCCCATTTACGTGTCATATTGCATAGCACTGACGCGCCGATTCCCCACAATGACAGAGGGCAAAGGTCCTCACGCAGCGATAGCTAGCAAATGATCTGCGTGTGCTCCTCGATGGCGACGCGGTCCTCGGCGGCGATACCCGGTTCGCACACCACGGCGTCCAAGCTGTCCAGGCGGCAGAAGGTGTAGAAGTCGCGCTTGCCGATTTTGCAGGAATCGGCGATCAGGTAGCGCGAGTCTGCCTTGCTAAAGGCGAGCTGCTGGATACGGCCCTCGTCCATGCTGGACGTAGATACGTCGCCATCCAGAATGCCGTTGGCACCGATAAACGCCGCGTCGATGCCCAGCGCACGCAGGGTATCCTCGGCCGTTGGCCCCACAAAAGCGGCAGTGCGGCGACGGTACATACCGCCCACGAGGCACAGCTCACAATCCTCGTGCGCCTCGAGCAGGTTAAAGACCGAAAGCGAATTGGTCACATAGATGGAAGTCAGCTTGTCGGTGACTCGGAGAGCGCCAATGCGATCTCACGACGGTTGCGTTCATTGTCTCAATTAGATACTCAACGAAATACGGCCCCGCAGCTCAATAAGCTGCGGGGCCGCACTACACACCGACGGATTAACGACGAAGTGCATCTACTATTTGGCCAGCTCCTGAACGATCCAGTCAATTGCACCTTCGGGATCGTTGGTAAGGTCGATATACTGCTTGCCCCTTGTGGTGAGCAGTTTAATTCCAAGGCGATCGGTATCGGCCTTCATAGCGTCATAGTACATGCGTGCCTGGGGCGCCAGAACAATCACGTTGTACTGATCCATCGTCTCATAGTGGCTTCCGTACGCACCGGACTGAGAAACCAGATCGATACCCTTAGCAGCGGCACCTTCGCGAAGAGCATTTGCCAAGAGAGTCGAAGTGCCGGCACCCTGGCAAAGCACAAGCACGCGGATCTGCTCCGCCTTGTCCTTTACCGCCTCGAGAGCTTTTGCGACATTTTCCTGTGCGGCAATAGCATCTGCATCCGAGGTTCCTGCAGCCTCCTTTGCAGACTCTTCCAAACAAAGCTGATGGTCATACGCCTTGCAGAACGGATAGTAAATCACAAAGTCAACGACCAACAGCACTGCCATCAATACGAGAGAACGCAGATCGAGACCCGTGGTGAGGAACGCACCAATTGGGCCGGGAAGCGCCCACGGCATGGTATACATGGGGGCGTTCATTCCAATGACGTCAATGAAAAATTTACCGATAATGGCGTTGACCATAGGAGCCACTAGGAAGGGCACAAACATATAGGGATTGAGAACAATCGGCATACCGAAGAGAACGGGCTCGTTAACTCCAAAAATCACCGGGATAATCGATGCCTTGCCCATGGCTTTAAGCTGCTTGGAGCGCATAAACATGATCAGGATAATAGGAACGATGAACGTGCAGCCAGAACCGCCCAGACCGCCGATGAAGCTTGTAAAGTCCTGCGTGAGAGCAATTGACGGGTGTCCACCTGCTTGGAAAACCTCAAGATTGGTAACGGTATTGCCGTAGAGCGCAGCATTGATCGGACTCATGACAACCGAAGCACCGTGGATACCCATAAATTGGAAAAGCGCGACCGCTCCTTCGATAAGCGCCATGCCAGGATAGGTGTCGACCGCGGAGAACAGCGGCGAGATGAGAGCGGATACCAAATTGGCGAACGGCACAGCAAGCAGCTTGCGGCTCGCAAGATCGATAAAAGCGCACGCAAGGATCGAAAACCCAAATGCAAAGATATCGCGAAAACTCTGCGCAATAGAGCCAGGGACCTCTTTGGGAAGCTTGATCGTCACATTATGGCTAATGCACACCTTATAGATATTAACGGTCAAGAATGCGGCTACGAACGCAGCGAGAAAACCCTTGGTTCCCATATAGCCGGTTTCAAAAACAGATGTATCTGCTCCGCCAATCGAGACAACATCGTTTGTCACCGATAGCAAGAGCATGCCGCACATGGCACAAACCATGCACGAGGTGGGGTTGAGAGATTTACCCGAAGGCATGCGACGGTTCATCGACATGGCAAGTGAGCTCGCCGTGGTGCCGGCCACCATAATGCCAAGAAGTCCCATGGTATATGCATAGATTTTATTGAAGAAATCCAGCACCTCAGACGGAAGCGTGATGCCTACATAGGCAGGGAGCGTCGAAAGAAGAAGGAACAGGCTCGAGAACAGCACAATTGGCATATTCGAGAGAAAGCCATCCTTAATCGCCACCAGATAAATGTTCCTCGAGATTTTGTCGAAGAGGGGCTGGTGTTTTTCAAGGAATTTGACGATAGCGTCCATAACACATCCTTTCATGATTCCCGGGCACACAACGATTTATCCGGACTCAACCGTCGTCGTCCCCGTTTGTATCCACTTATGTAAGTGAATACGTTCTTGTGCGAAATGTAATATCATTTGCACGATTTGTCATAACCAATTCTTTTTCCGCTTTGTCGATATGTCAAGAATTCAAATACTTATTCGGTGAACGGTAGTTGATTAATATAAGGTTTTCCCAGCTAAAGGCTATTTTTTCCGAGCAGTACAATAAGTTTGCAACCGTTCACCGATTGGATATAACATATTGAATATATTGTTGTAACAATATTAGAGACAATGTCACAAACCTGTCGTTCTAGTCAAAGGAAGTAACAATGCCCAAACGATTACTGAACATGTCCGCATCCGATTTTGCCGCCACGTCACCCATGGATCTAAAACAGGCAATTCTGGCTTCCGAGGGACGTACCATCATGGCGGAAAACGTACCCTCTTCCCAATTTCTCGGCGGCGTTACTAATGCAGAAATCGAACGTGCCGCAGGTGCCGACCTGCTTCTGTTTAACGCGCTCGATGTGTTCGATCCAGTTATTGCCGGTATTCCAGATGATCTCAATGAAAACCCGGTCACTTGGGTGAAGCGAGCATGCGGAAGGCCCATTGGCGTCAATCTGGAGCCAGTTGATAACGAGGCAGAGATGTCTGAATCCCGAACGGAAATCCCCATGGGTCGTCGCGTCTCTCCCAAGACCTTAGAAAAGGCTAACGAACTCGGATTTGATTTTATCTGCCTGACGGGCAACCCTGGAACCGGCGTCTCCAACGATGCAATCGCCCATTCGATTAAACTCTCCAAAGAGCATTTCAATGGCCTGGTCATAGCCGGAAAAATGCATGGAGCGGGCGTTGCGGAACCTGTCATGACGCTCGAAATTGCGCGCAAGTTTGTTGACCTCGGCGTCGATATCCTTCTCGTGCCAGCCCCCTACACCGTCCCTTGCTTCCAAGAAGCAGACCTGCGCGCCATCGTAGACTTTGTACGATCCCACAACGTAGGCAAGTCAATTGAAGAGAAGGTTCTCGTCATGGCGGCGAACGGGACGAGTCAAGACTCCTGCGACAGCGAGACCATTAAGAAAATAGGCCTTGCAGCAAAAGCAGCCGGCGCTGACCTCCAACATATCGGGGACTCCATGAACGGTATTTGCCTGCCCCAGAATATCTTCACGCTCGGACAAGCCCTTCGTGGATACAGGCATCAGATCGTCATGCTGAGCCGCTCTGTGATACGTTAAGGTTACCTTGCCCACGTTACATCCCGACTGAGGCAACCATCAGGTATAACCAACATGCAAACTGAGGCTCTAATGCTCGATACACACGAAAAACGGCCACTCTATTTACAGCTCACCGACGCGCTGCTCAAGCAGATCGTCGATGAATATCAAGCAGACGATAAACTTCCAACAGAAATGGAACTCTGCGACGAATACGCCGTAAGCAGAACAACCGTCCGACTTGCCATGAGTGAGCTGGAGCGTCGTGGAAGTATCTATCGAATCCAAGGTAAGGGATCGTTTGTTGCACCGAAACGCGTTAGCGAGCTCAATTCACTTTTAGACTTTGACTTTGCAAGCCATTGCGATGGCGTTGATCCGGATGCCATCACCAAACATTTCGGCGGCCTCACATCAGGTCGTCCAATTTCCGTAATGATGCTCCAACAATTTGGATGTCAAAGTCGCGATGAAATTCAGCGTCTTGAATTGACCTACGAACTTGAAGGCAGCTTCATAGGCGCTGACACGTTCTTCATTTCAAAGTCGCGCGTTCCGAATAACCAGTTAGATTTTCAGGCATTTAGCAGAATCATGGACGACTTGTCCAAGTCTATCCAATCTGTTAGGGAAAGCTATAGAGCACGTCAGCTTAGCGATTCCGAAGCCAGTAATTATGGTGTTGCAAAACTTCCGGTCATCGAACTGACTCATTATGCTTACGACTCCGGAGGCAAACTAATCTCAATTGTCTGCCGCACCGTCTTAACTGGGCGGGTCCCTTATCAAAACTTTATTTTCAAGTCCTAATGTTCTTTTTCTTTTGTCTCGATCTGTAACACGTAGCCGAGTTTTTAAGTCCTAACCGTTACAGATCGAGACAAACAAGGTAGACCACGCCGAATTGTCTCAATCTGTAACACTAAGACCGGTTTTGGACGTCTAGATGTCACAGGTTGAGATGAATGCACAGGTCAATCCTCTCAATCTCAATCTGTAACAACTAGCTGAATTTTTCGGTCCTAGCTGTTCAGATCGAGACAAACGGAATAGGCCGAGCCAAAAATCTCGATCTGTAACATCTGACTCGCTTTTGGCCGCCTAGATATCACAGGTTGAAACAATTTGATAGTGGAGTCCTCATTTGCGCGTCATATCGCGTAGCGCTGACGCGCTGGTTTCCACAATGACAGGAGGTAAAAGTCCTCCCGCATCGCCCGTTGGCAATCCCGTAGCGCTAGCTAGCAAATGACCTGCGTATGCTCCTCGATGGCGGCACGATCTTCGGCGGCGATGCCCGGCTCGCACACCACGGCGTCCAGGCTGTCCAGACGGCAGAAGGTGTAGAAGTCGCGCTTGCCAATCTTGCTGGAATCGGCGATCAGATAGCGCGAGTCGGCCTTGCTAAAGGCGAGCTGCTGGATGCGGCCCTCTTCCATGTTAGACGTAGACACGTCGCCGTCCAAAATGCCGTTTGCGCCGATAAAGGCTGCGTCGATTCCCAGTGCGCGCAAGGTGTCCTCGGCCGTGGGGCCCACAAAGGCGGCAGTGCGGCGACGGTACACGCCGCCCACCAGGCACAGTTCGCAGTCTTCGCGCGCCTCGAGCAGGTTAAACACCGAAAGCGAATTGGTCACAATGCGCAGGCGAAACGCCGGCAGCATCGAGGCCATCTGCTCAACCGTGGTGCCCGTGCCCAAAAAGATGGTCGAGCCTTCCTCGATAAGCTCCACAGAACGGCGCGCAATCTGCAACTTTTCCTCGGCATGTTTCGTGCGCTTCTCGCTGTGCGAATACTCATGGCGCAGCATAGCGTGTGGACGGCTCTGCGCACTGCGGGCTCCGCCGTGCACGCGCTCGATCTCGCCCAGGCTCGCAAGCTCCTCAAGATCGCGGCGGATCGTCATATCCGAGACACCTAACGCATCCGAAATCTCCTTGACCGAGACCGTTCCCTGTTCCTCGAGCAGCTGACGAACCTTATCCTGTCGCTCCGCCTTAATCACGATGAATCCTCGCCGTTCTTTGCGCACATATCATTCAAACAGTAACGAACAAATTGTATCAGACTCGTGCGCGTCAAAAATGAACGCCCGCACAGCTCCAATCATCACTTTTTTGTGAAAAATACCCCCTGCTTTAGTGGGGTGTAGTGATAATCTCACCTGTTCGCGCTACAGTTTGTCGGAAATACCTCGATGTTAGGAACCAAATGATCACTTCCGAGCTTTTCGGCACCGCGCCGTGCGGTACCCCCGTTCATCGTTACACCCTCAACGGGCCCGAGATCTGCGTTCGCATTATGGACTATGGCGCCACCGTGCTGGGTATCGATGTGCCCGACATTCCCGGCAACGTGCGCGATGTGGTGCTGGGCTTCGATAAGCTCGAGGATTACTTTGACAACCCCGCCTGCTTTGGCGCGACCATCGGCCCCGTGGCAAACCGCACCGCGGGCGCCACGATCACCATCGACGGCACGGACTGGCATATGCCGGCCAACGAAGGCGTCAACAACCTGCACAGCGATCTTGAGCATGGTCTGCACAAGCGCGTATGGGACGTTGAGCTCGACGAGACTCACAACGCCGTGCGCATGACCACCTCGCTTAAGGATGGCGAGCTGGGCCTGCCCGGCAACCGAATCTTTACGGCTGTGTTTACCGTTACGCGCACCGGCGTCTTCCGCATCGAGTATGGTTGCGAGAGCGACCGCGCCACCTACGTGTCCATGACCAACCACACGTACTTTAACCTTGCCGGCCATAACGCCGGCATGGACTGTGAGCACTTCTTTATCGCCAACGCTGCCCACTACTTGCCCATTAACGAGCAGAACATCCCCACCGGCGAAATCGCTCCGGTCGAGGGAACACCGTTTGACTTTCGCGAGCTGCGCCCCGTCGCACCCGGCATGGAGGCCGACGACCCACAGATCAAGCAGGCCCGTGGCTATGATCACTGCCTGTGCATCGATGGCTATCAGTACGGCCGCAACCTGCGCCGCGCGATGCACGTCGAGGAGATGTGGACCGGCCGCGAGCTGGACTACTACACCACTGCCCCGGGCGTGCAGCTCTACACCGGCAACTGGCTGGGCGACGAGCACGCCAAGGACGATGCCAACTATGGTTGGGGCGCCGGCTTTGCCCTCGAGGCCGAGATGTACCCCGACACGCCGCACCAGCCGCTGTTCCCGCAGGGCATTGTGGGCCCGGGTCACCCCTACAGCAATGTGATCGAGTACCACTTTATGAGGCACTAAACCCACAACGCGACATATCACACAGCAGCGCCCGCCGGCACCACCGCCGACGGGCGCTGCTTCATGCCTAAATCCTTCTTTTCGATGCCACCGAATTGGTGACATAACAAAACTATGCCGAATTACTACGATGAACCCACTATGTCCGACCACGCGCTGGTTTATAAAAAATTAGCAACTCGTCTACCTGCGGTTTTATTCTCTGCAAATTTGGCATGCTCGGCGATAAGCAATTCATCGTAGTAAACCGGCATAGTTTTGGCGGACAGCGCCACACAGATTCCCTACGAAGGCAAAATGATCCGTTTTCCTCCGTCCCCAAGGGATCAGTTGAACAGATTGCCGATGGGGTCGGGGGCGGAACTGGGGAGATAGCGGATTTCTAGTTCTATGCCGAGCTTTTGCAGCTCTCTGAGAACAGCGACGTCTGTGTCGTCTACGGCAACTGCGGGCGTTGCGGGACGCTTGCCCTCCCCTGCCTGCATATGACCAATGCTGATCTTGGTGATCGGCACACCGCCCTTAACCAGCGCGAGCGCATCGGAGGGTGAGGCCACCATGATCAGAATCAATTGGCGAGGCGTTGCGGTATGAATGACGTCGATGGTCCTTTGCACCGAGAAAAACCGCGTCCAAACGCCTTCTGGCGCCGCCACCCTCATGGGTGCCCATTGGCGCGAATCTGCCGCGATCTCATCGTTGACGATTAGGACAAGGTTGGAACCCACGGCTTCGTTCCACAGCTCAACGTCTTGTCCGTAAATGAAACGGTCGTCGATGCGTGCGAGAAGAATCTTGGGTTGAGTCATCGCTGCCCCATTCTGTTTGAGACCCGTAAGAGCAAGACATCGCGTCTCCAATATTAGTGCATTTAAAGTGAGAAAAGCCGTCAGAACACTTGCGCGGATTTGCGATGTCCCGTATCATAGACAGCCGTTGACGCCTCAGTTGCGCCATCACATGGCCGCCAGCGTAGCTCAGTTGGTAGAGCACCGCTCTCGTAAAGCGGGGGTCACCGGTTCGAGCCCGGTCGCTGGCTCCATTGCACAAGATAGCCGCCTTCGGGCGGCTTTTTTGTTGCTGATTTCGGGCGCGCTTCCGCCAATCCAAGCACAACGCCGCCGGAAACTCTCCTACTCAACAAAAGCCCCGCCAACCGCAATCCCCAAAGGAACCGCGTTCAGCGGGGCCCAAGCGAGCTCCCCCAAGGGATAACGCTCGCAACACGAACAGCTCAGCCGAGCAGCGCGCTACTCCTCCCAGTAAGCATCTGCAAGCAGCTTAAAGCAAATCTTCTTGACCGGCTGCGCGCCATCGCCCTGGAACTCGAGCGTGGGCATGTGAGGCTCGCCGGCAACAAACAGCGCAAACTTGTCGTCAGCAAGATCGCCGGCGATCGAGGCGTCGGAATCGACCAGATCGTAGTCGTCCTTCTCGTCAAACTCCTGAACCAGCGTCAGGCTGCCCGTGGCAACCTTAAAGGCCTCGCGACCCTCGACGTCGATCTGCAGGTCGTGATAGCGCTGATGCGTCTCATAGTGAGCCTCGGCTTCGGGACGCGTCGTGGGAGCCATGACGTTCGCAAAGACCTTGTCGCCCAGAATCGGATGGCTGCCGACCTCGAGCTTCGCCGGATCGTTCTCCTCGAGCCAGTCGATCAGCACGTCGAGGCCCTTGAGCATTCCACGGTACTCCTCGATATCGCCCAATGCACCGTAAATCATCTAAATCCCCTCTCGGATCGTTTCTTTGGCGGCTACTCGGCAAACGCATTACCGACGCTGTTGCCACCCACATGCGTCTCGACCAGGGTAAGGTCGGGATTGAACACGACAGTGTCGGCGTCGCGCCCCGGCATAATGCTACTGCACTTGTCGTCGACATGAGCTGGCAACCGATGCCGGGGCCGCAGCACAAGCTCCTACAGCTCGGTCACGACAACGCCGTTGTAAACCTCGTCCCAACGATCCATAACCAAGTGGCCAGTCATGGGATCCATGGCATTGAGCTTGCCGCAGGTGTTGGCGGTACGCAGCACCGTCTCGTCGTCGGCTCCGGCAGCAATCGCATGTGCGAAGCCGGCAATGGTCGAATCGCCAGAGCCCGTAGCGTTAACGGCGGGGATATCGGGGGTCTTGGCGCGGAACGCACGGCCGTTATGGAAACCAACGGAGCCGGCAGCGCCCATGGATACGACGACCCAGGGGATATCGGAGAAGCGGGCGTCAGAGGCGAGCGCGGAACGGAGCTCGTCCACATCGTCGGTGGTAAAGCTCGTGCCCAGAAGGCCGTTAATTTCGGTCAGGTTAGGCTTAACCAGCTCAGGCTTGACCTCGGACTTGAGCGCAGCCTCGAGCGAGGCGCCCGAGGTATCGAGCAGCACCTTGGCGCCGGCGTTCTCTGCAATGCCCGTGATCTTGGCGTAGTAGTCCGCCTCGACGCCGCGGGGCAGCGAACCCGAGATGGTAACGACATCGGCCTTGCTCGCAAGCTCGGCGAACTTGGCGGTAAAGGCATCGAGCTCCTCGGGGGCAATCGTCGGGCCGCTCTCGAGCAGCTCGGTCTGGTTGCCGGCGTGGAGGATGTTGAGACAAATGCGAGTCTCGCCCTTGATGGGCACAAAATCATTCTTAATGCCGTTAGCATCCATGAGCTCGGCCATATAGGCGCCCATATGACCACCAAGCAAGCCGGTTGCCACGACATCGTCGCCCAGCTGGCCCAGGACGCGGGCCACGTTGAGGCCCTTACCGCCGGCGGTCTTTTCGGGCGTCACGCGGTTGACGTCGTCGATAATGAGCTCATCGAGCTGATAGCGCGTATCGACGGACGGGTTCATCGTAACGGTGAGGATCATTTCTAGCTCCTTATCTCGCAGGCTCCTTATGCCTTGCAAAACGAATTGGCTACATGCGACTACAGAATCTCGATTGTGAACGAGCGCACGATGGTTTCTTTGGGCTTGGCGATAAGGCAGCCGCGCTTGTGCTCAAGCACGTCGTCCTCATCGGAGCAGGTCGAAAGACCGCCCCAGGGCTCAACTGCCACAAAATCACCCTCGGGCTTGCTCCACACAATGAGGTACGGGAAGCCCTCAAAGCTCAGGCGAACACCCTTGTCCTCGCCCTTTTTGGAAAGCGTGACCTGACGGCTCTCGAGCACGTCAAAGATGGTCTCCGCAAAATCGAAGAGCTCATGTGACAGAGGCAGCGTCTTTCCCACCATGGGGTTCTTGGAGCGGTTGGTCACGTCAATCAAGCCAGTCGAGGGGACGGCAGTGCAAAGCTCAGCAGCCTCGTCTTTCTCAAAACGCAACTCGTAGTCCGTATAGGCCTCGCCCTCATCGAGCGGGCACCTAAAGCCGGGGTGTCCACCGATAAAGAAAGGCATGTCCTCGGTGCCCTCGTTGGTAACCTCATAGGAGACGCGCACGGCGGCGTCCTCGAGCGTATAGCGGGCGACAAGCTTAAACGGATACGGATAATCGCTCAGCAGCGCGGCGTTATCCTCCGAAGCCAGGCACATCGCTAGCTCGTTCTCGCTCTGGCTCAGCAGCTTCCACTCCTGTTTGCGCGCAAACCCATGGCGGGCGAGCTTCACATGATGTCCGGCAAACGTCATGGCGCTGTTATCGCGCAAACCTCCGCAAATCGGGAAGCAAATCGGTGCCTGGCCGGACCACACGGCGGGATCGCCCTGCCACAAGTACTCGCGACCTCCAGCCTCAATCGAGGTAAACGAACCACCGGCCGTGGAGACCTTGATAGAAATCGAATCGTTGGAGAGAGCGTATTCCATTGTCCATCCTTTCGAACAACTGCTTTTTGCTCGCAAGAACCCGTCTCGGCCCTGACCAAAGGACAAACCCGCACGTTCATCGATGCGTCCGGTTTCCCAGCCATGCAACGGGGTACCATACAGACATTGATGCAATTACAGCTGAAAGGCCTTCTTATGCGAACCATCATCCTTTATGCCTCACACCACCACGGCAATACGAAAAAGCTCGTGGACGCCATCGTCGAGGCGCACCCCGAAATCGATACTCTCGACGTGAAGTCACTCGGGAAAAACGAGTACCCCGACCTGCACGAATATCATCTGATCGGCGTCGCCACGGGCATCTATTACTCCGAGATCGACAAAGATATGGCACGCGTGCTCACTAACGTGCTGCAGCCGCAGGACAAGGTGTTTGGCCTTATGACCTATGGCGGCAAAAACAAGTGGTACGGCAAGGATATCGATGGCATCTGCCGCATGAGGCAGGCCATCTTTATGGGTGTCTACGGTTGCCCCGGCTTTGATACGTGGGGGCCGTTCAAACTCACCGGCGGTGTCCAAAAGGGGCACCCGACCGCTGAAGAAATTAAGGGCGCCGTCGACTTCTTCGACAAGATCGAAGACGAGTACGGCGACATCATCGTCGAAGAGTATGCCAAGCGCGAGAAGCGCCTAGCCTACGAGAAGGAGCATCCTGCAGGAGGCCTGGTGGCCGGCGTCAAGCGCACGGCAAAGAAGATCGCTAACAAGCTGTAACTGTAAAGGTGCTTTTGAGCGTTTAACCCATACGGCGGGTCCGAGCAGATTCGGGCCCGCCGTCTTTTTCTATCGTTACTCGGTAAAGGCGTTGCCGACGCTCTGGCCGCCAACATACGTCTCGACGAGGGTGAGCTCATGGTCGAACACGACAAAGTCGGCGTCGCGACCCGGCATGATGCTGCCGCACTTATCCTCGATGTGTGCAGAGCGAGCCGGCACCTCGGTAGCCATGCGAATGGCGATATCGGCGCTGGCGATGCCCCAATCGACAATGTTCTTGACGCCCTGGGCAAGCGTGAGCACCGAGCCGGCAATGCTCTTGCCGTCGGCGAGCCAGCACAGGTTGTCCTTCATGATGACGTCCATGCCGCCGCTGGTGTAGCTGCCCTCGGGCATGCCGCCGCAGCCAAGGCAGTCGGTGATGAGCACCGTGTGCTGCCAGCCTTTTGCCTGCAGCAGCGCCTTGATGGCGGCAGGGTTCACGTGTTTGCCGTCACAGATGATCTCGGCGTAGGTCTCGGGCGTGGACATGGCGGCACCCACGACACCGGGCTCACGGTGATGCAGCCCGCGCTGGCCGTTATAGGTATGCGTAAAGCAGCTGGCACCGGCGTTGATGGCAGCGATGCACTCATCGTAGGTGGCGTCTGAGTGACCGATGCTGGTCACCACACCCTTGGCGTTCAAAGCAGCCGCATAAGCAGCGGCACCGTCGCGCTCGGCAGCCATGGCGCTCTTAACGATGCGACCACCCGCAGCCTCCTGCCACTGGTCGAAGACCTCCTCGGAGGGATCGATAAGATAAGCGGGGTTCTGCGCGCCCACGTGCTTCATGGTAAAGAAGGGGCCCTCCAGGTAGATACCCTGAATGCGAGCACCGCAGAAGTCGGGACCGCGGCTCTCGTCAGCCTGGGCGATGGCGGCGCAGGCATCCTTGATCTGCTCGACGCCATCGGTGAACGTCGTGGGCAGCCAGCTGGTGGTACCACGACGAGCGAGCTCGGTCGAGCTGATATCGATACCCTCGGGGTCGTTATCGGTAGTCGAATGGTTATAGAAGCCATGGATGTGGGTGTCGACCATGCCCGGCGCGATCCACGATCCCGTGTAGTCCTTGATCTCGCAGGAGGGCTCGTCGGCCTGCCAGGCGCCAAAAACGCCATCCTCGACCATAAGATAGCCGCCCAGTTGCGGGCCTGCCGGCAAGAAGAACTTGTCAGCCTTAATTGCGTACGTGCTCATATGCACTCCTTGCTTCTAAAGCAGTTGACTGTGGTAATGCTTATACCCGGTCCATGTAAAAACAAAAAGCGCCCGCCCGCCGTTATGAGCGGACGGGCGCCCTTACAGGGGGACGCGATTAAGCGGTGAAGGGGTGAATCGTCACGCCCTTAACCACGCGGTTGACCGTGCCGGTGGGGCTCGGCGTATCGGGCGTGTTGCCCACGCGCACGGAGTTGAGCAGGCTGATAGCCTGGGCAAACATCACGAACGGCAGGGCAAGGTAGCCCTCGGGAAGCGCCTCGTAGCCCTTAAAGGTGAAGGACTCGCCCTCGTAGACGGTATCGCCATCCTGCTGAACGGCAACGGTGTGCTGAGCGATCTTGTCGCCACCGATCTCGTTGAGGATGTCGATGTCGTACTGACGGGTGTAGGCGTCGTTGTTGACGAACACGAAGACGAGCGTCTTATCGTCGACGAAGGACTTAGGTCCGTGACGATAGCCCATGGAGGTGTCGTAGGAAGTAGCGACCAGACCGTGAGCGAGCTCGAGGATACTGAGGTGGCTATCC
>CABSNX010000021.1 GCA_902479205.1 uncultured Collinsella sp.
TATTCGGCGGCAGCGTCAGATGTGGAGAAGAGACAGAGCTGCCACAGGGTGCGGCCACTCTGGTCGGAAAACAGATTGAGTACCGCGACCACCACGACGATCGCCAGCAGCGGCGCCATCGATGACAGGACGCGGCGAAGCGGCACCCGGGCCACGACATAGACCAGAACCACAAACATTGCAACCGGAACCAGCCCGCGGAAGCTTCCGACGGTGAGCACGGTGATCAGAAATGCGAAACCTAGGAGCAACTTAGTGCGCGGATCCAGGCGATGCACCGCGCTATCCCCGGGATAATAGCTGCCAAATGAGAACGCCTCCATTAGCATTTCTCCTCTCGCGCGGCTATCTTGGAACCGGCCTGACACGGAGCCCTCAAAGGTCCGTCCGCGCAGCCCAGCAGCAAGCCGGCCAGCTCGTCGGCCAGCGCCCCAACCGTATAAAGCCTGTCGCAGCGGAGCGGCACGCCGGCCTGTGCGAGCGCCAGCGCCATACGCTGGGCGGCAGGAACGCCCAGGCCAATCGACTTGAGCTCGTTCGCGTGCGCAAAAACCTGCGAGGGCGTTCCCTCGACAAACACCGCGCCCTCGTTCATCACAACGATACGGTCACAACAATTTGCCAGGTCATCCATGCTGTGCGAAACCATGACAACGGTCAGACCCTCGCGATGGAGTCGACCGATGAGCCCTAGGAAATCCCTGCGCGCCGCCGGATCGAGCCCTGCCATGGGCTCATCGAGTACTAGGACCTCGGGCTCCATAGCAAGCACGCCAGCAAACGCCACACGCCGCTGCTGGCCGCCCGAAAGCTCAAAGGGGCTCTTGTCGCCTATCGCGGCAAGGTCGAGGCCCACGCGTGCAAGCGATGATGCGACACGGCGCGCAACCTCGTCTTGCGGCAGACCAAGGTTACGCGGGCCAAACGCCACGTCCTGCGCCACGGTCTCAGCAAATAACTGGCGCTCGGGATACTGAAACACCACGCCGACCTTGGCCTTAACCGCGGCGGCGTCTTTCTTGTTTGACAGGTCGAGCCCCAGCGCGCAAACGCTTCCCTCCTGCGGACGAATCAACCCGTTGAGATGCTGAACCAGCGTTGATTTACCCGAGCCGGTATGACCCGCCAGGCCCAGAAACTCACCGCGACACACCGTCAGCGAAACGTCGCGCAGTGCCCAGGGGCTGTTTGGATCGTTGCCCCAAAGGGCCTGTTTGCTCAATGCGTCCGCAGTGGCCGAGCGCTTACGCCAGCGACGGCGCTCGCGGGCGCTCAGCGAGTAACTATGCGAGAGGTGCGAAATCTCGATAACGGGCTCCGACGCAGCTATCCCGTCGGCTGCAGAGGATCCATTGTCAAGCACATGAGAATCGGATGCGGAAGGCTGCCCCGCGATGTCCGCCCCGCTCCGCTCGGCATAAACCTGCGCAATCTCGGCGACCATATCCACCTCACGCACCTGCGCGCAAACGGGCACGCCCTTCTTACGAAGTGCTCTGCCCAGACAGCACGACGCCGGCATATCCAGGTTGAGCTGCGCAAGTTCGTCCGCCCGCGTCAAGATTTCCTCGGGCGTACCGATCATGGCAACGCGCCCTGCCCGAAACACCGCGACACGATCGGCCTCGGCGGCCTCTTCCATAAAGTGCGTAATCATCACGATGGTCATGCCGCGATCGTGCAACGCGCGGCAAGCCTTCATAAGGCCCTGACGTCCACGCGGATCGAGCATCGAGGAAGCCTCATCCAAAATGAGAACGCACGGCTCCATGGCGAGCACGCCGGCAAGCGCCACGCGTTGCTTTTGGCCACCCGAAAGCGCATGGGTCTCGTGGCGCTCAAAGCCCACCAGCCCCACGCCCTTCAGCGCCTCGCGTACGCGCTGCGCAATTTGCGCCGATGGCACGCCAAGGTTTTCGGGACCAAACGCAACGTCATCTTCGACAAGCGTTGCCACCAGCTGATCATCGGGATTCTGGAATACCATGCCCGCGGTCGAGCGAATGTCGTAGACCAGCTCGGGGTCGGACGCATCCATGCCGTTGATACGTACCGTGCCCGCATCGGGCTGCAGCAGCGCATTCAGATGCTTGGCAAACGTCGACTTGCCCGACCCATTGCCACCGAGGATACAGAAAAACTCGCCATCCTCGATGTTCAGATCGATGCCATCGAGCGCCGGTGCAGCACCGTCATAGCTAAAGGAAACGCCCCGACACTCAATCATGCGCGGCCTTTGACCTGGTCCTTCTTGGGCGTGATGAGGTTGGAGACCGCCTTGTACACCGCAAGCGTCAGCACCGAGTTGAGCACGGTCTTGATAAGGTTGAACGGCAGCACCGCAGGAATCATGAGCGGGGCAATCACATCGACCGAGCCATACCAGAACCATACGCCAATGGTAAGATTTGCGACCATAGACAACGCCGTAGCGGCAATAACGCCGAGCACCAGGCCAATCACGGCACCCTTATAGGTATGCATCTTCTGGTAGACAATAGCCGCGGGCAGAATGTAGCCCAGCGTGGCAACCAAGTTCATAAGCGCACCGACCCAATCGCCCGTGGTAAGCGCATGGATAACGATCGCCATGGCGGCAACAGCGGTGCCGGCACCAGGACCATACGCAAATCCACACACCATCGCCGGCACCAGCGACGGGTCATACGTCAAAAACGGCGCCGAAGGAAGAATGGGCAGCTGCACATACATAAAGAGCGCGCCCAGGGCACACATAAGCGCCATGGTTACGAGCTGTTTGGTGCTCCACCTATTCGTGTTCTCAAAATGGATATGCTGCGACTGTTCAGACATAAGATCACCTGCCTCTTTCATCCGGACTCTAACCGTTGGTACTGGGATTTCACCAGTTCAGCCTGCATGCGAACCAACACACGCACGGGTCGCGGACTCATCGGCTCGACGCAGGTCCTCGCCTGCGCCACGGCACCCCTTTGGCACCGCCCAATTTACCGCCAGTGGGGAATTCCACCCCGCCCTGAAACAGCAATTGCAAGTGTAGCACCAGCAGGCTTTTGCGCAAGTATGCCAAGGGTAATTTATGGTGGGAATCAGTTGCCGCAACAACCACGTTCCCCACCCATCCCAAAGTGATGCGCCTTTCGCGCAAAGCGCGAAACAGCAACCGGGATACGTATCCCTATCAGCCACGATCTCCGCCCACGCCGACCTCAAGGCCGTAAACGCAGGGAATCCGGGGGCGTGACGGGGGTTTCTCTCCGGAACATTCCGCAGGACGCAAAGAGGCTCCGCAGCGCGAAGCGCGATGCGGAGCCTCTTTGCATGTCCGAGGACGTTCCGGAGAGAAACCCCCGTCACGCCCCCGGATTCCCGGTGGGAGTTCTAGACCTTGTCGGCCTTAGTACATACCGCCACCCTGCTGACCAGCGGTAGCAGCAGCGATAGCATCCTCAAGCTGAGTGTTCTTGGGCACATCGGAGACGGTGGCCTCGGTGATGAGGATCAGGCTGGCGACAGAAGCAGCGTTCTGCAGGGTGACGCGGCTGACCTTGACGGGGTCGAGGACGCCCATCTCGATCATATCGCCCCACTCGCCGTTGGCAGAGTTGAGACCCTGGCCAGCGGGCAGCTCGGCAACCTTGTCGACCACGACAGCGCCCTCAAAGCCAGCGTTCTTGGCGATGGTAGCGACCGGAGCGGTCAGAGCCTTCTTGACGATGTCGACGCCGATCTTCTCCTCGGGGTCGTCGATCTCGACAGCGTCGAGCGCAGGAGCAGCGTCCATGAAGGCGACGCCGCCGCCAGCGACAATGCCCTCCTCGACAGCAGCGCGGGTAGCCTGCAGGGCGTCCTCGACGCGATGCTTGATCTCCTTGAGCTCGGACTCGGTAGCAGCGCCGACCTTGATGACGGCAACGCCACCGGAAAGCTTGGCCAGGCGCTCCTGGAGCTTCTCGCGGTCGAAGTCAGAGGTGGTGTTCTCCATCTCACCCTTGATCTGAGCGATACGAGCGTCGATGGCCTCCTTGGAGCCAGCGCCGCCGACGACGACGGTGTTGTCCTTGGAGATGGTGACGGACTTAGCGGTACCGAGCATATCGGCGGTGATGTCAGCGACCTTCACACCCAGCTCGTCCAGGGCAGCCTGGCCACCGGTGAGGACGGCGATGTCCTCGAGGATGCGCTTGCGGCGATCGCCGTAGCCCGGAGCCTTGACGGCGCAGACGTTGAGAGCGCCGCGAATCTTGTTGAGAACGAGGGTGGGCAGGGCCTCGCCGTCGATGTCCTCAGCGATGATGAGCAGGCCACGGCCAGCGCGCTGGACAGCCTCAAGAACAGGCATGATGTCCTGGACGCTGGAAATCTTCTGGTCGGTGATGAGGATGTACGGATCCTTCATCACGGCCTCCATGCGGTCGTTGTCCGTGACGAAGTAAGCGGAGACATAGCCCTTGTCGAACTGCATACCCTCGACGGTGTCGATGGTGATGTCGAACGTCTGGGAATCCTCGACGGTGATGACGCCGTCCTTGCCCACGACCTCCATGGCCTCGGCGATCTTCTCGCCGACCTCGGGGTCACCGGCGGAGATGGTACCGACGGAGGCAATCTGCTCCTTGGTCTCGACCGGCTTGGCCTGCTTCTTCATCTCGGCGACGGCGGCGTTGACGGCCTTGTCGATGCCGCGACGGATGGCCAGCGGGTTGGCGCCAGCGGCGACGTTGCGCAGACCGTCGTTGACGATGGCCTGGGCGAGCAGGGTTGCGGTGGTGGTGCCGTCACCCACGGTGTCGTTGGTCTTGGTGGCGACCTCCTTCACCAGCTGGGCGCCCATGTTCTCGATGTTGTCCTCGAGTTCGATCTCCTTAGCGACGGAAACGCCGTCGTTGGTGATGGTCGGGGCACCGAACGTGCGCTGCAGTGCAACGTAGCGGCCCTTGGGGCCCATGGTGACGGTAACGGCGTCGGCCAGGGTGTTGACGCCCTTGGCGAGCTTAGCGCGGGCATCGGTGTTGAACGTAATGTTCTTTGCCATAGTGGGTAATCCTCCAAAAGAAATGTGACTCGCGTCGCCGCTTCCGAGTCCTATGCGGCGGGCGCGCTCAAAGACGAATCAGAGATTCTGACGAGACTAGGCCTCGACGACAGCGTAGATGTCGTCGGCGCGCATGAGCAGATACTTCTCGCCGTCGACCTTGACCTCGTTGCCACCGAACTTACCGTAGATGACAACGTCGCCAACCTTGACGTCCATGGGGATGCGCTCACCCTTGTCGTTGACCTTGCCGGCGCCCACGGCAACGATGGTGCCGCGCTGCGGCTTCTCCTGAGCGTTGCTGGCGATGTACAGACCAGAGGCGGTCTTCTGCTCGGCCTCGTCGGGCTTGACCAGGACGCGATCTGCAAGCGGCTTCAAAGACGACATGCTTGTTTCCTCCTTTGTGGGCCGCGCGGTCATGCCGCGCGGGTTAACCCTTTTTGTTTGCGTACGCGTTGAATGGTACCCACGAATGGCGGGTTATACAACACAGAGTCAAAAAATCTTATTTTTTGGCACTTAGATTTTCTGAATGCCTGGGGATAACTTAGCAGTGGCTCCCGGGGCGGACCGGAGGGCATGAAGTTTGCTGCTCTACAGTCCTGCGCAAGACGGAAAGCACATTAAGTGCTTTCCTTTGCGTGCGGAACTCGCGACAAACTTCATGCCCTCCGGTCCGCCCCGGGAGCCAGGTTGACTAATTCGGCCCCGGCATTCAGGAAAGTCAGTGCAGCAAAATGGCGATGCAGATGGTGCGAATAAGAAAGGGGCACGTTGCTGAAACGTGCCCCCTATGAGTGAGGTATGAGGCTAGCGCTCGTAGATTACGTTACCTGCCAGGTAGGTGGCCTGAACCTTGGTGGCCTGGAGCTCTTGGGGGTCGATGGTGAGCGGGTTTTGGTCCAGGACTACCAGGTCGGCGTACTTGCCAGGCTCCAAGCTGCCGAGGTTTTGCTCGTCGCCCGCTGCATAGGCGCTGCCCAGGGTGTAGTTGCGCAGAGCCGTTGCTGCATCGATGCGCTCGCTCGGCAACCAGCCGCCCGCGGGCCAGTGGCTTTTGGGGTCCTGGCGAGTGATAGCCGTGTAGAGTACGTTCATGCTGGTAACGGGCGTGATAGGGCTGTCGGTACCGAAGGCTTGGCGAATGCCGCGCTGCTTATAGGTCGCAAACGGCCACATGATGCGGCTGCGTTCCAGGCCCAGATCGCGCTCGGGTCCACCCGGGTCGAGTGTAATGTGGCAGGGCTGGCTCGAAGCAACCACGTTGAGCTTGCGCAGGCGGTCGATGTCCTCGGGCAGAAGGTTCTCCAGGTGCTCGAGCGTGTTATGGCCGTGCTGGGGCAGGCCGTACAGATCGGCCGCCTCCTCGAAGATATCCAGCGCGGCATGAATCGCACCGTCACCGATGACGTGGATGCGCACGGTGTGACCGCGCTCCGCGGCCGCCAGAACCAGTTTGCGCATGCGCTCAGCCGGGACCGTCAGACGGCCCTGGTCGCCCGGGAAGCGCGGATTGGTATAGGGCTCGGTGAGATAGGCCGTGTGTTCACTCGACACGCCATCGAAGAACTGCTTAAAACCTGGCGCCGAAAGCAGCGCGTTGTTCGCGTAACGTACCTGGAGCTCTTCTAGACGCGACTGGTCATCCAGCAGCGTGGGGAACAGATGGGCACGGATGCCCAGCTTGCCGGTCGTCTGCAGCTTGTCGTAGACATCGTCGCGGATAAAATCACAGCCCGGCATGGGCATGAGCGACATATCGCAGATCGAGGTGATGCCCTGCTCGGCCATGCGCCTCATTTGATCGGCGTAAGCGCTTGCGATGCGATCTTCGCCCAGCCACTCAAGGCAGCGCGGCAACAGCTGCATGGCAGCCGCCTCATGCGCAATGCCCGTGAGCTCGCCGTTTGCGTCTTTGTCGTAGCTACCGCCCGCTGGCGGCTCGCTGTCGCGCGTGACGCCGAGTGCCTCGAGTGCGCGACTGTTCAGCCACAGCGTATGCCCGTCGCCCGAATACATAACGCAGGGACGATCGGGGAATGCCGCATCGAGCGACGCCTTGGTAGGATGCTCGGGCGGGTCCCAACGGTAGTCGCGCCAGCCCTGCGTCACAACCCAAGCGTCGTCGGGCAGGTCCTGGGAAAACTCGAGCGCGTGTTGCACCAGCGCCGCCTCGGACGTGCCCATATCCATGAGCATGTACGGCGAGGAGCCGACCGAGGTATGGAAGAAGTGCAGATGAGCGTCATGGAAACCGGGGCAGACAAACTGCTCGCCGTAGTCGATAACCGACGTGGCGGCGGGAGCGGCGGCGATCACGTCATCGGGCTTGCCGACTGCGACGATACGGTCGCCTGCGATGACAATCGCCAGCTCGCGGGCGGTATCGATGCCGTCTTGCGCGGTAAAGACGTTCTTGGAGCGGATAATCCGATCGATATGTTGCATGGGCATCCCCATCTCTGGCAGGAAATTCAACACCCCCGAGTGTACTCCCCCGCCCTTGCAACAAAACCCCAAGCGGCAAACGGCAACTTTACCAGCCCTAGCGGCAGGTGGCATACTGGAGAGAGCCTGTACGATTTTGCGATCAACCCAGCAAGGAGCAAATCGACCATGACGAAGACCAAGGCACAGCAGATTATGGCGGCAACCGCGGTTCGCGCGGCAGACGACGTCACCGCGGCCATCCGAGATATCGCCGCCGAGTTTGAGCCCTACATCATCAAGCAGCGCCGGCACTTCCATAAGCATCCGGAGCTGAGCCTTGCCGAGGAGCGCACAACCTCCGACATCGCCAACCAGCTCGACGCCATGAATATCCCCTATGAGCGCCCCCTCAAGACGGGCCTGGTGGCGACCCTTCGCGGCACCGCACCCGACGCCTATCGCGAGGACGGCACGCCGCGCCGCCGCATCCTGCTGCGTGCCGATATCGACGCCCTGCCCGTCACCGAGCAGACCGGCGAGGAATTCGCCAGCGTCAACGAGGGCTGCATGCATGCCTGCGGCCACGACTGCCACATCGCCATGATGCTCGGCACGCTGCAAATCCTGCGCCATATGACCGACGACATCCACGGCGAGGTCCGCATCGTCTTCCAGCCCAGTGAGGAAAACGGCCAGGGCGCCAAACTCATGATCGGCGCGGGCGTGCTCGACGGCGTCGATGGTGCCTACGCCGCGCACATCTGGAGTGAGGTCGACGCCGGCACCGTAAGCTGCGAGCCCGGTCCGCGCATGGCCAATACCGACTGGTTCCGCATCGATGTCCGCGGCACCTCGTGCCACGGCGCCATGCCCCAGCGCGGCCACGACGCCGTCATGGTTGCCGCCGAGATCGTCAATGCCCTGCAGACCATCGTCTCGCGCGAAATCAGCCCCTACGAGCCGGCCGTCATCACCGTCGGCGAGCTGCATGGCGGCACCGCGCGCAACGTTATCGCCGGCACGGCCTACCTCGCCGGCACGGTGCGCACCTACGGCGATTCGACCCACGAGGAAATGCCGGAGCTTATGCGCCGCATCGTGGAGCATACCGCGGCCGCCTTGGGCGCCGAGGCAGAGCTCACCGACTACACCATCGCCAACTACAAGGTCGAAAACGAAGTCGCCTCGAGCGAGCGCTGCCGTCAGGCTGTAATCAAATGCCTGGGTCCCACCGGTCAAGGCCATTACCGCGGCACGCTTTCGGGCGAGGATTTTTCGGAGTACCTGCGCCGCGTACCGGGCGTGCTCGCCTTTGTAGGTACGCGCAACCCCAAGATTGGCGCCACGTACGCCCAGCATTCCTGCTTTTACAAGATTGACGAGACCGTGCTGGCAAAGGGCTCCATGGTGGCCGCCCAGTATGCTATCGACTTTTTGGCCGAGCCCACGCAAGAGGAACTCGACGGCCCCGCGATTACCGCGGTCGCCGAAACCAACCCCGATCTGGCCGCCAAGTTACGCTCTGCCAAGGCGACGACCGCCGAGGCACGTGACGCCATCCATGATGCCCGAACGGCTCGCCATGCCGCGATCAAGGGCATCCACGACGCACGCGCTGCTGCACGCCGCGAGGAGAAGCACAACGAGTAGTCGTCACACCCATCCATAACAGCCTGGCTAAAGCAGAGCGGGGGCGGACGTATCGAAACGTCCGCCCCCGCTTATGTGTCGACCGCTTTTCTAGCGCGTCCTCCGTCACGACAGAAAAGAGCGAAGGATGGTGAGCCAGCGTGGGGGTTCGAGGTGGATGATGTCGTCGGGGACTCCGGCGGGTGCATGGCCGCCAAAGAGTAGGCCGGCATCTACCGGATTGATGAGGCGCAGGATCCATACGGCGATGACCAGCATGCACAACACGGTGACTGCAATGTCGACACCACGCTTTAGCTTGCTCGATGCTACCTCCTCGCGCACGAACGCGAGCACAAACGCAATCGGCACCACCCAAAACAGCGGATGGTAGGCAAAGGCCGCCGCAAAATCGAGGCGCAGCGCCGCCAGCCACGCCCTCATCATGCCGCATCCCGGACAAGGAGCGCCCGTCATCATTCGAAAAATGCAGCCGATATCGAGCAGGTAGAGCGCGAGCCAGGCGACAAAGAGCGCGCCGGTGCAAAAAAGGGCGCGGCGAAGGAGCTCTGCCGTGCCCCTATGTCCCTGGGAGCTGTTCACGCCGCCCTTATTGTTAGGCACGAGCGCCAAGGCGAGTGTTGTAAGCCGTTGCCATGGCATTGGTATTATTGATGATGATGTTCATAGCGAAGATGGGACCAAGGCCGCACAGGAGCGCACCGAAGATCTGCCACAGAAGAACGGTGGTGCCGTTTTCCTGGAACACCAGGCCGTAGCGAGGAGCGTTGGCCTGCAGGCGGTTGCCAATCTTGTAATACCAGTAGTACGCGTAGAAGCCGCAGGTCACAAACGATAGAAGGATGAATTCCGCCAGACCCGGCGTGTAATCGCCGTCATCCTGACACAACGTATTGACGTCGCGTGCCAAGCAATACAGGAAGTAGAACGAATAGATACTGCAGGTCACAAGAGAGAGCAGCAGCCAGCCGATCAGGCTGCGGTCAGCCTTAATGGGGCCATAGCCCATCGGAGCGGATGCGGACTGTTGGGCGTATTGACCGGTGTACTGCTGCTGGCCGGTGTACTGCTGCTGAGGCTGGGGCGCGGGCTGAATAGCCTGGGCCGGAGCGGGCTGGGGCTGCGGGGCCGCAGCGGCAGAAGCGGCACCAACGGCGGATCCGCAAACAGGGCAGAATTTGGCATCATCCGAAATGGGAGAACCACAAGTGGGACAGAATATAAGCTTCTCCTTTTCCTAAGGCGTCGCACGCCTTCAAACCTTACACGTCTATGTTCTCAAAAATAGCCGCGACGTTGTTGCTCCATTGACCAATTTCCGAGAAATTTTGCTACAACCGTTTTCCCAGGCATTTTCTTGCTTCCGCAGTAGAAAAAGGCACCCCGGGCTCAGTTGCCCAGGGCGCCTCGACCGACTATTCGGTTTGATTGTTTTCGGCAGCAGGATTATCGCCCGGCTCATCCGCCGGCGTGGCAACGGCATTCCAATCGGGTTCCGCAGGCGTCGCCTCGGGTGCCGGAGCAGGTGCAGGCGCGGGTGCCGGGGCAGGTGCAGCACCAGTGGCTGCCGTGGGATTGAATCCCGCAGGAGCAGGCTTCTTCTCACCCGGAAGCACAAAAGTCAGGACGTCGTCCTTGTCCTCATCGGCCCACTCGCTTGCATAGCGTGCGGCCCAATAGCCAACGGCACGGTGCTTGAGCATCTTGCCAAAGACCGTAAGAAATACGGTGACAAAAGCGACCAGCACCAGGAACAGCACGAGTGTGATGCCACCGCCGGCAACAATCGCCTCAATACCCGTAGGACGATAGTAGTAGCTATGCATACCGACAGAGGCAACGGCGCCAAAGACGACCGTCAAGATCCATGTGACAACGTTGGCGACCAGGCCCGTCAAAAACTCGGGAAGGAACGAAGCGCAGAACAGCTTGGTCTTATTGTTCTTAAAGGCTGCCCAAACCTTATCGAGCGAAAACGCGCTCTCGACGCGACCGGTCACCGCAAAGTGCATCACGGCAATGTCGGCGAACATCTTAAAGAAGACCCCCAGGACCGCCGTGGCAATCATAGCCAGGACAAGCAGGCCAAGCGAGCCAAACAGCGCAGCCTCGAGCGCATAAGAGCCGTAATAAGAATACGAGCCCGCGGCGCCAATTACCACGCTCTCCACCAGCGAAAGCACTACACCGATAACGGGAATGGCAGCGATAACCTCGAGCACGACCGAAATAACGCTCGAAAAGACTCCAAGGCCAAACGATGTGGAACGCATCAACGGACGATCCATACCGTCATCAATCTTAAGCGACAGATCGCGACCCCACTCGATGCCAAAGCCCGAACCGCACACGCTCGCCACGTAAGCGGCCAAAAAGCCGATAGCGGCTACAATACCGCCGATAACGGGAATAAACAGCACGAGCACCGACACGACACAGATAAGCGCCGGCAAAAAGGCAATCTGGCACACGCGCTGCAGCACGCCCGGAGTCTTGGTCATATCCTCAAACGCCTGAGCCGTGCAGCCTTTGGGTACGTTCATGGCAGGTTGAGGGACAAACTGCTGAGGCTGAGGCTGACCCTGAGGGGCGGAAGCTGCAGCACCAGCATTAGGAGCACCGCACACGCCGCAGAACTTGTCGTTATCGCCCATAGGAGCGCCACACTGCGAACAGAACATCGAAATCATCCCTTCGTATCTAGAGCGAATCACCTGGATCGCAAACGATGTCTTGGTCATCATTATCACCCAAGGTGAGGACAAATACTCTTAGATGACGTATTTGCAACGCGCGAGGCGCTTTTCGATTGTTTGATGAGTGTGTCCGCGCTAGTTCGTGCCGCGGAAACCCTTGCCGACGATCTCGGAGCTGTCGACAATCGTGATAAAGGCACCCGGATCGACCTCGCGCGCATAGCGGCGCAGTTGCACGGCCTCGCGACGGCTCAGCACGCTCATGATCACCGTCACGCACTTGCCCGAGAAGGCACCGTAGCCGCGACTAATGGTCGCCGTACGGTTGAGATGCTTGACGATAAACTCCTCGACCTTAAGGGGCTCGGAACAAATGATCGTGCAGACCTTACGAAGATGAATGCTCTCGATGGCCTTGTCGACCACAAGCGTCTTGGCAAACAGGCCGAGCACGCAATACAGACCGATACGCGGACCATACAAAAAGGCCGCGATGGTCACGATGCCGATATCGACCAGCAACAGCGCGCGGCCAATCTCGAGTGTGGTACGGCGTTTGAGGATCATAGCGAGGATGTCCGTGCCGCCCGTCGAGGCGCCGATATCAAAGACGATGGCGCTGCCGAGCGCCGGCAGAATCACGGCAAAGCACAGGTCGAGCCACATATCGCCCGTCATCGAGACACTGGTCGGGATAAAGAGCTCGAAAAGCGAAACATAGGCGGACAGCGCAAACGAGGCGAAGACGCTCCACAGGATTGCCTTGCGCTCCAAAAAGATAAAGCCCAAGACGACGAGAACCGCGTTGATAATCCACATAAAAACGCCGACGGGCAGGGTCGGGAACAGCGTGGACAGAATGACCGACACGCCCGAGGTGCCGCCAAAAGCAAAGTGATTAGGGGTTTTAAACGCAACGATGGCGAAGGCCGTAAGAATCAGGCCCAGATTGAGCTCGGCAAAAAAGCGCGGGAAGCCCGGCTCCTGGCTGCGCTTTTGACCGACACGCTCGCCGCGCTCGATATCGGTGCGATCAACCACGCGCTCCATCGGCACCACGGGAGGACGATGCACCTCCTCGGCAGCTCGCGATGCCGCCTCTGCCGCGGCAGCCTCAATCGCCCATGCCTGGCTTTCTGTTTCGTGCTCGTCAGCCATTACGGCAACCCCTCGTTAACAATTTGGAAACAATGCGCCCATTAGGGTAACGCGGAACACGACGATTGCAACCCCTAGTTAGACGAGCGGTATGCCTACATCGGGGACATACAAATAACGGCCGGCCGCACATACATCCGTGCGACCGGCCGTTTGACGTTTTCGCAGATAAAACCTGCCAAAATAAACATCCCTTTTTGGTAGGTTACTCGTGCTGGTTGGTGCGGTGCTCGTACTCCTCGGGGGTGATGACATCCTCGATGCGCAGGTTGACGCCTGCCACCTCAAGGCCGGTCATCGCAGCCAGACGCTCGGTCACGCGCGCCTTAACGTCGTCGAAAATCGCGGGCGCATAGGCGCCGTACTCGATAATGACGGAAATGTTAACGACCACGCGGTTGTCATCGGTGACCTCGACTGTCACGCCCTTGGTCAGATTCTCGACACCGAACTGCTCCTGCACAAAGTGCATGAGGTTGCCCTTCATGCCCAGGACGTGCGGTACCTCGCGGGTGGCCATGGCGACGATCTTCTCGATCACACCGTTGGAATAGGTCAGCGAGTCCTCGGACTCGTCCGCTTCCCCATCATCCTCATCCGCATCGTCGGCGGGTTCGGCCTCGACGAGCGCCTCGTCCTCGAGCGTTACGTCCTCGGCCTCGGCGGTGACGGTCTCGTCTACCTCGAGCTCGGGCTCGGCCACATCGACCTTCGTGTTAAAAGCCATGGTTCCTCCTTATGCCCACCGCACACGCGGCGGTCGAATACATGCTAGCGGCCGCTAAACAGACGGCCGAAGAAGTTGACGATCCCGTTCTCGCCGTCGCGGATCTGGCCAATCACGGCGCCGATCAGCACAAAGAAAGCGATGACGAGCGTATCCCACAGGCCGAGCGTGAGCACCAGCACGGCGAGCACAAAACCAGCGACGGCTCCAAGCGTGGTGTTGGGATGACGGACGGCATAGCTCCAGATGGCTGCCCCCGTACCCTTGATGAGACCCATGGCCTCATCAAAATCATCGGCGACCGCGTCATGTGACTCGGTACCCTCCACCTTAGGATCGACGACCTCGCCTGCCGGCGCGGCGCTCTGATCGATAGTCAGGCGCGGGGTGCGGACGGCCTTGTCTTGATTGGTATCACTCACCGGAAACCTCCACGGTCTGGACGGTAGTCTTGGACGGCAAAAAACGAACGCGCGCAGTCGTGCCCGGCGTGCCGAGCATGGTGTCGCAAGCCTCCTCGATACGTTGCTGCATCGCGGCTGCAAGGGAAGCCACGTCCCGGTCATCGAGTGCGATGGCGTCAACCTTAAAACGGACGCGCGATTCGTCGGAGCCCTGAACGCGCGCCTCAACATGCTCGATCATCACTCGGTCGTCGCGCTCTGCCGCGGTGCGAGCACACGAGGAGAGGGCAGCGAGCGTGACCTCGATATTGCGCTCCCCCGCCGGATGCACGCAGGACGGCTCGCGACGAGCAAACATCAGGCGGAAGAAACCCACGAGCACGCCGAGCGCCACGACACCGCCGCACGCCGTAACAACGATACGAGGCAGCGGATCGCGCATCAGCAGCATAAAGCGATAGGTATATGGCCCCCAAAACTGGCAGACTAACGTACCCAGCGCCACGACGGCGGCGGCAAAATACACGATCGCCAGGGCTCGTTTGAGCACGCGCATGCAGCGCTCCCTTCAAATCTCGATCCACAGAATGCAAAACGATTCGCATCATTATAAAAGAGCCGGGTCCGGTGCCTCATGCACGCGGATCCGGCTCATCTATTCCACGAGGCTTGCATGCTCGCTTCATTATGCCCAGATATGCACGGCTTAACCCGTGCGGGCGCTACTCCTCCTCGAGGGCAGCGATGACCTCGTCGGTCATGTCCATGGTGCTGTAGACGTCCTGGACGTCGTCGAGCTCCTCAAGACGGTCGATGAGGCGCTGAACCTTCTTGGCGTCGGCGCCGGAGACCTCGGTCGGGGTGGTCGGGACCATGGTGGTCTCGGAACCCTTGACCTGGACGCCCTGCTCCTCGAGTGCCTTGGAGACAGCCATGACGTCGTTGGCGGCGGTCCAGACGATCCACTCCTCGCCGGCGTCCTCGTAGTCCTCGCCACCGGCCTCGGCGATGGCCATCATGAACTCATCCTCGTCACCGGCAGGACCGTTGGCGATCATGGTCTCCTTCTTGGCGTTCTCGTCCAGGATCTCCTTGGCGACGACGATCTGGCCCTTGCGCTCAAACTGGAAGGCGACGGAGCCCGAGGTGCCCAGGTTACCACCAGCGTGGGAGAAGGCGGAACGGACATCAGCGGCGGTGCGGTTGCGGTTGTCGGTCAGGCAGTCAACGTAGACGGCGACACCGGCGGGGCCGTAGCCCTCGTACCTGTCTCTTATACACATCTCCGAGCCCACGAGACCGATCAGTAT
>CABSNX010000022.1 GCA_902479205.1 uncultured Collinsella sp.
GAGACAGGCAGAGTAGTTGCCCGTGATGTAGCCGCCGCTAATAACCAGACTGCCATTTTTCTGTCCTTCATTGTGGCTAAAGGCAGCAATGCCGCCACCACCGTGACAACCGTTACCTTTGTGTCCTTCATCGGTATAGAACTGATATTTGTTGTTAGTAATGTAACCATTCGTAATGGTCACCATAGAGTCCTCAGCACAAATTCCCGCGCCATAACCGCTTTCATAATTATTTGTACCGTTACCGGAGATAATACCGCCAACCATGTTTACCGTAGAGTTCAGGGCATAAACGCCGCCGCCACTGGGGGCATAGTTACCAGCGATTACGCCGTCAGAGATCTCCAGGGTTGAGTTGTCCATGGCAGCAATTCCAGCACCAGCACCATCTCTGCCCACAGAAGCACCGCAAACGTATCCGCCACTCATGTTGACGGTAGAGCCGTTCTGGGCATAGATAAGGTGAGCAACGTTGCAATTTTCCTCTTGAGTAAGCACGCCACTCTGAAGGTTAAACGTACCGCCCTTACCATTGGTGCCGAAAAGATTGATGAGACTCACTCTGTTGCTGCTGTTGCACGCCACGATGGCACCACCGATAGTCACTTCGTGTCTATAAAGAGCCTCAGTAGTGCTGGTACCGCCCTCATTAACAGACGATCCAGTTACGTAATAAATGAGCTTGTCCGGAATTTTAGAAGTCTCATCGCAAACCACAGAGGCAAGGTTGGCATTTTTGCTGAGTGTGCTGTTAGAGCATTCAAAGTTGCTGGCCGTCGGATTGTCCACTGTAGCTTGCTGACTGTCCATGACGGTTAGCGTTGCACCGCCGGTGATATTGAACAGGGATTGATTATCACTTGTATGTGTAATCTTGTGGCCGTTAAGGTCAATTACGGTTTCGCCATGGTCGAACGTAATAGTGTCCGCGTACTCAAGATCCTCAGTGAGACGGTAGTTACCAGGCGTTCCGCCATTTCCGAATTGATTATGGATGCTGTTTTGATTTAGCAAGGTAAAGCCGTCCGCAGCGGTCGGCATGACATCATTCTCATCATTGGCTCCATCATCCACAGGCTGCTCGGCACTTTTGGCGCACGCATCATCAGACGGAAGGCCTACCGTGGCAGCGTCACCAGAGGTTTCGCCGCCCTCGGCGTCGTTGCTTTTCTGGTTTTCGGCGTCTTTGCCCGTGGAATTGTCCGCACCGGCTTCCTCGCCCAAAACGTTCTCGCCTGCACCGGCGTTCTTGTCTGCAACGGTCTCCACGGCCGCGCCCGTCTGATCATCGTTGGCAATGGCCTGCGAGATTGGAGGCATGACGAGCGACAGTACCAGGCTCAACACGGAGGCTCCGCACAAAACGCCTGCCAGTACACGGCGCGTCGCTTTTTTACTCTGCTTAGATTTGTCTGAATTCGCTTTCATCGATGTCTCCTCCCCAAGAGACCGCGATCTTGCTCTTTCCCTATCAAACGTATCAGAGCAATCTGTAATTGCGCACGCTTAGTAATGAATATTGTAACGATTGTTTGAACATCTGGGCAAATAAACCGATAGTTTTGTAGCGAATCGTCAATTCTCTTGACAATTGCTCAGATTTATCTTCGTTTATTCGTTATCTATTTTTTGTTTCTACTGGTAATTTAGTTGCCCATCATTTTTTAATGGCATTAGATTTATTTGCACAACATTTTGCTCAAGAGTAAACATCCTGTAAACAGTCGAAAATTGACCATGAGCTGTAGGTCATTTACCGGGAGAAATACCCTACCAAACTGATGAGAATATCTTTAACTCATCGGTAGTCAGAAGCGTAATGTTCAGACAACCATATTGGTATATTGGTATTTGCGCGCAGATTGCAGGCATCAACTCGCCCAAATCGCCTGAGGCCACCGCAAAGGCGCCTATCCCCATTGTGGCGGTTCTCCCCCGGCGCTACAGCAGATGCTCCTCGATAAAGATCGCGATGCCGTCTTTGTCGTTGCTCGCGGTTACAAAATCAGCTGCGGCGCGGGTGGCGTCGCTGCCGTTTGCCATGGCCACGCCCACGCCGGCGTCGGCCACCATGCAGGTGTCGTTATCGGCATCGCCAAACACGCAAATGTTCTCGAGCTCCATGTCGTTGAGCTCCGCCACGCGCACAAGGCCGCGCGTCTTGGACACGCGCGGATCCATGAACTCGTAGAGCCGCTGCGTGGTTTGCAGAGCCGCCGCCTTAACAGTGTTATCGGCAAACGTCGACGCCCGCTCAATCACCCGCGGCATTACCTCGGGCGCCATGGTAAACATCACCTTGGGCTGCGGCTCGCGCAAAAACTCGGAAAAGTCGACCACCTTGTAGGGCACGCCGTCGACACGCGACAAGTGCTCGACGCACGCATTGCTCTCGGGCACATAGAGCACGCCGTCCCGAGGGCAAACGGGCGTTGCCGGCAGGTCTGCCATGTGCTCGCAAATGCGCGCGATGGTCTCGCCCGGCAGCGGATAGCTCAGCTCGTTGATGCCGTGCGCACGATCGATGACTTCGGCGCCGCCGCAGCCCACCAGCACGTCTACCAGGCCTTCGATACCCCAGAGCCCAAACATGGCCTCGGTCGCCTGGGCGTCGCGCCCGGTGCACAGGCCAAAGAGCACGCCGCGCTCGCGCAGAGCGCGAATCGCCGCCACGGTGCACGGGGACACCGTGTGCTGGCTCGTGAGCAGCGTGCCGTCGATATCGCAGAGTACGGCTTTAATGTGGCTGAAGGTGGTGTCCATGGGGGCCTTTCTGGGTTGTGCGACGGTGCTGGATGAGGTCGAAAGTGGTGTACATGGTATACCAAGGCGCAGGCGCGGCCCGTCAAAGCAAAAACCACCACAAAGGTGCCTGGCCCCTTTGTGGTGGCCGAACCCGAAGGGTGGCCTGGCCGGAGCGCAAACCATCACAACATTCGACGTTTTTCGGCAAAATCGCGATTTTCATTGAATGTTGTGATGGTTTTTACTGCCTTGCGGCACGATCAAAATGTCGGCGTCCAAACAGCAGCAACGCCGCGGGAACCGCCGTCACGACCATGCCCGCCCCGATGAGCGTCTGCTGCACACCAAACGTCGCCGCCAGCCACGGGGCAATCGCCAGCGGGGCCACGCCGGCGAACATGTTGCCAAAGCCCATGACCGAGTTGACGCGACCGAGCTGCTCGAGCGGAGCCGTCGTTTGCACGATCGTGTTGTGGAGCGGGTTGACGACGCCCCAGGCCACGCCAAGGACAATCTGGCCGACAAGGGCTACGCCCACGTACGGCGTCCCCACATAGAGCAGACTTCCCAGGCCCACGGACATAAGTGCCACGAGCAGCGTTTTAAGGTTAACCAAGTGCGGCGGCAAACGGAGCGCGGCCACGGCGCCCAGCACCGCGCCCACGCCCGAGGCCGACGAGAGCCAGCCCATCCATTCGACACCGACGTGCAGGACATCACGGTAGAAGAACGACTCCAGCGGATCGAAGGCACCGTAGCCAAAGTTCGAGAGGAAGATGATGCAGAACAGCAAGGCGAGGATACTGTTGGTGAAGACTGTCTTGATGCTTGTCGCGAAGGTGACGCGGGCGAACGTGCTGGGGTTGGAGCTTTGGCTGGCAGTACTTGCCGTTGCACCGCTTTCCGCGAGATCGCTTTCGCGCGCGGCGACGCGACCCGCTTGCGGCCTAAAGCCCCAACCGGCAATGAACGCCAACGCGGCAAAGAGCATCATGAGCACGAACACCGCGCGTGACGATGTAGCCGCCGCAATAAAACCGCCCAGTGTGGGGCCGACGATAATGCTCACGTTAGAGAACATGGTTATAGCGGAGTTGATGTCTTTGAGCTCGACGGGGTCGTCGGTGAGATATGCCGGGTAGGACGTGGCTATGGATTGGGCGAATCCCATCACAAAACCTAGGAGCGCCGCGCCGGCAAGGACTGTTCCGGTCGCGCTGCCAAAGGCGATAATCGTCACGCCAGTTGCCAATGTACCGACGATGCTCAGCAAGAAATGGCGGCGCGGACCCCATGCGTCGAGCGCAGCGCCGCCCGCAAAGGATCCCAGGATCACAAATACATTCATAAACAGGACGGCCAGCGATGTCGCCACGACCGAGGCATCGTCTGCATAGGTAAGCGTTCCGATGACGCCGATGAAGTAGCTGGTCTGAAAACCGGTGTAGATGAGAAAGCGCATCGCCACCAGGCGCTTAGCCTGCACGGACAGCGATGATTGAGGCTTTGAGAAAAGAGGGGCAAGCATGGAGACTCCTTGTTTCATACGAATGCGGACGGCGGGCATTCGCCACCGTCTGTCAAATCAATCTATCCGCACGAAACATTAAGGACGCATCAAGCCCCTTCTCTCCGTTTTTCGCCCGTCATGAACTACTTGGTAGATTGTAAGGCATGTCCCACACATCTACCAAAGCAAAAACCACCACAAAGGTGCCTGTCCCCTTTGTGGTGGAAATAACGTTTGCCCAGATAAAACCTGCCAAAACAAACCTGTCCCTTTTTGACTGGTTTTAGGCCAGATGATCTTGGATAAGGTCGCAGATGGCTCGAGCGTCGTTGATGTTGATGGCTCGGGTCGCAAAGCCGGCGTCGAAGGCCTGACGCGCCAGGGCCTCATTGCAGGCAAGGGCCAGTGTGTGACCGTCGACCAGGTCGAGCGAGCTCTTGCCGCGCAGACGGTCGACACCGGAGCGCGCGACCACGATGTTGTCGAAGCCCTCGGTCTTGTAGCCCTCGATGATCACCACGTCGACGTCGTTGTAGCGCGACAGCAGCTCGCGCGCGGGCATCTCGTCCTCCTCGCGCGTGTCGGCGTACTCCGCCCAGCGCGTGGCGCAGATGAGACCCACGTGCTTGGATCCGGCTTGGTGATGGCGCCACGTATCCTTAGCGGGCACATCGATATCAAAGCCGTGGTGCCCGTGATGCTTGAGTGAACCCACGCGCAGACCGCGGCGGGTGAGCTCGGCGATAACCTTCTCGACGAGCGTGGTCTTGCCCGAATTTTGGTAGCCGATAAACGCGATCGCGGGGACGGCCGGGGCCGGAACTGCGGGCGCGACGGCGACGGGTGCGCTCACGGGTGCGTCGCCCGCGGCTCCCACGGACTCAACAGCAGCAACCTGACGCTCTGCACGATCCCACACGCCCGAGCGGCCGCCCTCCTTGTGCAGCAGGCGAACGTCGACGATCTCCATGCCGCGATCGACGGCCTTGCACATGTCATAGATGGTCAGACACGCGGCACTCGCGCCGGTCAGAGCCTCCATCTCGATACCCGTCTTGCCCGTCACGCCGGCCGTAACCAGTACGTGAAAGCCAACCTGCCCGTCCGCGCGCGCCGGTGCCCAGCCCTCGGGCACATCCTCGGCAGGCGTTCCCGCCGAAGCGATGGGCGCAATATCGCACTTGCTCTTGGTAATGAGCAACGGATGGCACATGGGAATGATGTCGCTCGTGCGTTTGATGGCCATGATGCCCGCCACGCGCGCGCAGGCAAGCACGTCGCCCTTCTTGGCGCGGTCCTGTAGCACCATGGCCTGCGTCTCGGGATGCATGAGGATGGTGCCCTCGGCGATGGCGATGCGATGCGTCTCGGCCTTGTCGGACACGTCGACCATGCGAACCTCGCCCTTGGCGTCCACATGCGTCAGCTCGTCGCGACGGGCGTCGCGGGCGGGCTCGGTGGCAGCGCTGACAGACGGCTGCGCGGGCGCGGCGGCGTTACCGGCCGCAGCCGTGACTTTGTGGGCAGACATCGCGGCCCTGCGAGCGGCCTTGGTGGCATCGGCGTACCTGCTCTTGGCCATATGATCATCCTCCGATTTGGGACATAAATCGTTGCGTGCCCTCAATTATCGCGTGTTCCTGCGGTTTGTGGGCCACGGCATCGCGCCAAATCGAAAGTACCTGCATATCATCACCACGACGCAGCGCCTCACGCACCGAATACTCGGCATCGCTGAACAGGCACGGACGCACGTTGCCATCGGCCGTCAGGCGCAGACGGTTGCAATTCGCGCAAAAATGGTTGGACATAGCGCTAATAAAGCCAACTGTTCCCGCCGCACCCGGAAAGTGCCAATAGCGCGCAGGGCCCGCGCCGGCAGGAGCGTCGTTGATGTCGAGCGGCTCGAGCTCGCCCAGTCCCGCCGCGGCGGCCCCGGCATTGATGCGCGCCCGCAGCTCGTCGCTCGGCACGGTATCGCTCGCGTCCCACAGCTCGGGATTGAGCGCGGGCGCATGCGGGTCCACAGCGCAATGCGAGCTCGTGCGCTCGTCGCCAATGGGCATATATTCGATAAAGCGCAGGTGAATGGGGCGATCGAGCATGAGCCGCGCAAGGGCCGCCACATCCTGGTTGAGCCGGCGCACAACAACGCAGTTGACCTTAACGGGCTCAAAGCCCCAAGCCAGCGCCGCGTCGATGCCAGCCATGGTCTGCTCGAGTCGACCCAGGCGCGTGATCTTTCCAAACAGCGTAGGGTCGAGCGTGTCGAGCGAAATGTTGACGCGGTTAAGCCCGGCATCTTTGAGCTGCGGCGCCAACTTGGGAAGCAGGGCGCCGTTGGTGGTGAGCGAGATGTCCTCGATCTGCGGAATCGCGCGAATGTCACGAATGAGCGGGATGATACGGCGGCTGACCAGCGGCTCGCCACCCGTCAGGCGCACGCGGCAAATGCCCTCCCCCGCCACCAATCGCACAAAGTGGGCGATTTCCTCGACACTGAGCAGCTCGTCGTGTGCACGGGGCGCCACGCCATCGGCCGGCATGCAATAGATGCAGCGGAAATTGCACTTGTCGGTCACGGCAATGCGCAGGTAGTTGATATCGCGGCCAAAGCCGTCATGTTGCACGTGCCCGTCCACGCAGCCCTCCCCTCGCGCGGCGTTTTATTCTTCGGAAAACATAATACCCCACGAGAGAATCATGCCGACACCCGTACGACAGGACAGGTCGCTTCGAGCAAAACGGACTTTCCAAGCCCATCCTCAGCACAGACCATCACAACATCCGATGCTTTTCCCGATTTTGGCAAAAAACGTCGAATGTTGTGATGGTTTGCCTGCCGCAGCGCCCCGTAGAAGGACCAAAGCACCCCTAAAGGCCACCGTCCCAGTGTCGAATCACGAACTCTCGCAGGTCGTTCTGACGTTTCTGGAATTTCTCGCTTCGGTCGCACTTAAGGCCCATAGCGAGCACGATGGCGTTCATCGCCCGGTGCAATTGCAGCTGGTGGGCAAACTGAGTCCCGGTGAGGACGATCATCCTAAAGCCCAGCGCGCTCAGCACGGTCATGCGCTCCGCATCCGACGCACTGCGCTGTTTATCAAGATGGTCCGAGCCGTTGTATTCAATCCCCGTACCGCTCGCAGGCGCATATACGTCGATCTCGAAATACCCGGCCTTTGCGAGATACTTGAACTCGTTGGGAACATCGACCCGATGGTTGAGCTCGATCTTGGCGTATCCCAGCCCTCCCTGGGAACGTTTTGCTACGACCATGATTGCGGCGGCCGTCTCCATGGGCGATCGCGCGCCATCGTGCACGCGCCTGAGCACGGCGGCTGCACGTATGGCCCCCTGACGAGATCGGTTCTCATTGCAATAGGCAATCAAGTCGGCAACGGTGTACCTCTGCCCCATCTCGATATAATCGCCTGTCGACAGATGATTCAAATGGTATCGGGCGCAGATTTCATACCCATATTCCAGCTGCTCGGGCTCGCTCATCCACGAACCCGCTTGGACAAAGCACATGACCTCATCAACCACCAGAAGGCCCTCTGCCACCTCGATAAGATGGCCTGAAGGTACCGGCGCTCCAAACACGTGGCACCTAAATCCAGCCGGCGTCGAGCGCTCAAAATCGAAGTTGACGAGTGTGTCGATATGATCGAGCTCTTCTCGTGGAATACCAAGCGAAACCAGATAGTCGGTAACGATCCCAACTGCTGTTGAAGCCCTCAGTCCCTTGGCATCGAGTCCCAATTTGGGCAGGCTCGCGGTCGGCTCCGCCTCGTTAGCAAGCGAGTCCTCATCGTGTAGGCTGCTTGCTCGCGAGAGCGGCTCGAACGGGCGCGCCACGTTGTGGTACAGCCAGGCAGTCTTATGGGACAGGACGATCGGCAAGTCCATGAGCCCTCCAATGGAGTCGGATAACCAACCTTATTCCCCTGCCCACGGGTCCGCACACCTTCGTGCGCAAGAAAGCGATTCCACCCGTTCGAGTGGCAGAAAAACCATCACAACATTCGATGCTTTTCCTGATTTTGGCAAAAACGTCGAATGTTGTGATGGTTTGAGGCGAGGTGCGGGCACGGAGGACCAAAGCATCGTGCTCGGAGCGTGACTTTTTCGCCCGGCACCCAACACAAACCTTGACTCTATAATCGTTATAGGGTTTTCACTACACTGGTAGCTAAACAAACCCAGCCAGAAAGTGCCCCGCCCATGGAACACGACCTCACACGCGGCAATGTCCTCAAGACCATCGCGGTCTTTGCCCTGCCTTATATGCTCTCGTACTTTTTGCAGATGCTCTACGGCATGGCCGACCTGTACATGATGGGGCAGTTTAGCGGCGCTGCCGGCATCACCGCCGTGGGCAATGGCGCGCAGACGCTCTATATCATTACCGTGACGCTCGTGGGCCTGGCAATGGGAACGACGGTCATCGTCGGCCACGCCGTGGGCTCGCGTCGCTTCGACCGCGCCGAGACCGCCATCGGCAACACCATCACGCTCTTTATGGGTGTCTCGGTAGTGCTGGCCGCTGTCCTGCTCGCACTGTGCCCGCAAATCGTGGCACTCATTGGCACGCCTGCCGAGGCGGTCGAAGGCACCGCCGCCTACCTGCGTATCTGCTTTGTCGGCATTCCCTTTATCGCCGCATACAACATCCTCTCGGCCATCTTTCGCGGCCTGGGCGATTCGCGCTCGCCCATGTACGTGATCGGCGTGGCATGCATCATCAACATCGCGCTCGACTTTCTGCTTATCGGCCACATGGGGCTCGGCCCCGTGGGCGCGGCGCTCGGCACGGTAACCGCCCAGACGGCCAGCGTTGCCCTCGCACTCGTGTGGCTCAAGAGCCGGCGCACGAACATCCACGTTAAGCGCAGCGACCTGCGCCCCCAGCCCGAGGTGCTCGGCAGCATTCTTAAGATCGGCGTACCTGTGGCCGTGCAGGACGGCTGCATCCAGGTGGCGTTTATGTTTATCACCGTCATCGCCAACCACCGAGGGCTCGTCGACGCCGCCGCCGTGGGCCTGGTCGAGAAGATGATCAGCTTTTTGTTCATTGTTCCGAGTTCCATGGGCGCCACCGTCAGCGCGCTCACGGCGCAAAATGCCGGCGCGGGCAAGGGCGGTCGTGCGCGTCAGGTACTCAAGGATGCCATGACGATCTCGGTGGTGTACGGCTGTCTGATCACGGTGCTGATGTGGCTGGTGGCGCCGGCGTTTATCGGCTTTTTTGCCAAGGACCCCGCGGTGGTCGCGGCCGGTACCGGCTATATGCACAGTTATATTTTCGACGCAATCTTTGCCGGCATCCACATTTGCTTTAGCGGCTTTTTCGCTGCATACGGCAAGAGCTACATCGGCTTTGCGCACAACGTGCTGGCCGTGGCGCTCATTCGCGTACCCGGCGCGTGGCTGCTGTCGAACGCCTATTCCGACACGCTGTTTCCCATGGGCATCGCTTCGCCGTGCGGATCAATTTTGTCGGCAGTCATCTGTGTTGTCGCGTTTACCGTGCTCAACCGGCGTGGGGCTTTTGACAAGTTGGTAGCGTAGCGGGGCAACGCAAGCCTGGCGCCCCTCCCCGACCCTATTGAAAGGAGCGGTCCTGTGATCGACATGCCAAGTGAACATACCGAGGGCCTGCTCCGCATTGGCGAGGTGGCACGCCTGTTTAACCTGAGCGTGGGCACGTTGCGCCATTACGAACAGATGGGCCTACTGGACCCGGCGCACATCGATCCGGCGAGCGGGTACCGCTACTACGGATCGCGGCAGCTCTCCACCCTCAATACCATCAGCCACCTGCGCGTTCTCGATTTGTCACTCGCGCAAATCCGTGATTTTGTGACCACGCGCGATGTGGACCTTATGCAGCGGCAGCTGGCTCAGCAGCAGGAGCTCATCGAGCGCAAGCGCCGCGAGCTCGAACGCGTGTCGCGCAAGATCGATAACCGGCTTGCGCTGCTTCACGATGCCCTGAACACCAAGCTCGACACCATTTGCACAATCGATGCGCCCGAACTTCGCTGCGCCGTGCTGCGCGAACGCGTCAATCCTACCGACGCCTATGCGCTGGAGTGGCAGATTCGTCAATTGCAGAAGGGGCAGCACGAGACCTTTGTCTTCTTGGGCAACTTGGGCGTTGGGATCAGCGCCGAGCGCCTCGCCGCCGGCGACTTTGACGGCTACGACGAGGTCTTTTTGCTGCTCGATAACACCGATGATTACGTGGGCGACGTCGAGACGCGGCCCGCCGCGCGATGCCTGACCATAAGCTTCCGCGGCACGCACGGGCAGGCAGGCACGCGCTATGAGCAGCTGCTCGGCTATATGCGCGAGCGCAACCTGACACCCGCCGGGCCCTCGCGCGAGATTGCCCTGATCGACGACATCATCAGCGACGACCCCACAACCTACGTGACACAGATCACGGTGCCGATTGCCCCAGCAAAGTAAGAACCGCCCGGAAGACATCGTGCTTCCGGGCGGTTCTTCAATTTGACTATTGATGCACTAAGCCTGGGGCACCTCACCAGTCGCAAGAATCTGCTCGAGCGCGTCCTCGTCCAACACGGGCACACCTAGCTGCTCGGCCTTGGTGAGCTTGGAGCCCGCTTTGGGACCGGCGACCAGATAGCTCGTCTTCTTTGAAACACTGCCCGAAACCTTAGCGCCGAGCACCTTGAGCGCCGCGCCCGCCTCGTCGCGGGTGCGATTGACGAGCGTGCCGGTGAGCACGAAGGTCAGACCCGCAAGCGGCTGCGCGTCGGCGAGCTCGCCCGCCACGCCGGCATCGGCTGCGGCCTGTGCATGTGCGGCGCCAAGGTCGACCTCGAGCGACAGGCCCGCCTGGCGCAGACGTTCCAGCACGGCAAGGTTCTCGGGCACGGCCAGGAACTGCTTGACGCTCGCCGCAATCTTGGGACCGATGCCCTCGCACTCGGCGATGTCCTCTTCGCTCGCCAAGATAAGCTTGTCAATCGACAGGAATCGCTCGGCGATGACCTCGCCCACGCTCTTGCCCACGTGGCGGATGCCCAGGGCAAACAGCACGCGACCGAGCGGCTGGCTCTTGGACTTGTTGAGCTCGGCGATGATTTTCTCGGCCGTCTTGAGGCCCACCGGAATGGGATCGCCCTTCTTGACGCCCTTTTTGCTGTTGGAGCTGGCATAAGTGCGCCCCGTGTCCAGGCCGGCGATGTCGTCGACTGTGAGCTGGTAGAAGTCCGCGACATCGTGGATCAGCCCGGCGGCAATCATCTTGTCGACGATCTCGTCGCCCAGGCCGTCGACGTCCATGCAGCCGCGGCTCACCCAGTGGAGCAGGCGCTCCTTGAGCTGCGCGGGGCAGTCGATGGAGACGCAGCGGTAGGCCACCTCGCCGTCCTCGTGGACCACGGGACTACCGCACACGGGGCAGACCTCGGGCATGTGCCAGTCGACCGAATCGGCCGGGCGCTTGTCGAGCACCGGGCCCACGACCTCGGGGATTACGTCACCTGCCTTGTGCACGATGATAGTGTCGCCCTCGCGCACGTTTTTGCGGCGAATCTCGTCGATGTTGTGCAGCGTGGCGCGCGCGATGGTGGAGCCGGCAACCGTCACTGGGTCGAACTCGGCGACCGGCGTGAGCACACCGGTGCGGCCCACCTGGATGCGGATTTCGCGCAGGACGGTCTGCTTTTCCTCGGGCGGAAACTTAAAGGCAATGGCCCAGCGCGGCGCGCGGGCGGTAAAGCCCAGGTCGAGCTGCTGCTGGAAGCTGTCAACCTTTACGACCACGCCGTCGATGTCGTAGTCCAGGTCACCGCGATGTTCGAGCGCTTGGGCACAGAACCCGTGGACCTCGGCCGGCGTGGCGCAACGAGCCACGTTAGGGTTGACACTAAAGCCGGCGCTACGCAGCCAATCGAGGAACTCGCGCTGGCTGTGGACGTGCAGCGGGTCGGTATCGGCGATGGCATAGATAAAGGTGGCAAGGTCGCGGCGCGCCGTGACCTTGGGATCCTTTTGGCGCAGGCTGCCGGCGGCGGCGTTGCGCGGGTTGGCGAAGGGGTCGCGCCCCTCGGCATCGGCCTCTTCATTCAGACGAACAAAGCTGCCCTTGGGCATGTACACCTCGCCGCGCACCTCGATGGTGCGCTCGCGGTCGACACCCATGTGGGCGAGCGCCGGCTCGGACAGGTGCATGGGCACATCCTTGATGGTACGGACGTTGAGCGACACGTCCTCGCCCGTGGTGCCATCGCCGCGCGTGGCCGCGCGCACGAAGGTGCCGTTTTGGTAGGTAAGTGCCACGCCCAGACCGTCAATCTTAAGCTCGCAGGTATAGGTGACGCTACCAGCACCGAGCGCATCCTCGGCGCGCTGGAGCCACGCGTCAAGTTCGTCCAGATCCATGGCATCGTCCATGGAATACATGCGCGCCATGTGCGTGACCGGCGTAAACTGCTCGCTCACGTAGCCGCCCACGCGTTGGGTGTAGCTGTCGGGCGTCACCAAATCGGGGTAGGTCGCCTCGATTTCCTGCAGCTCAACGAGCATTTTGTCGAAGGCGGCGTCCGTGATCTCGGGCGCATCGAGCATGTAGTAGCGATAGGCGTGGTAATCGAGCTCGTGGCGCAGCTCGGCCGCGCGCGCTGCCGCCTGGGCACGGGCATCGGCCGGTGCAGCGGTATCCGCGCTCGCGGGCGTTTCGGTATCGATGTCCACGCCGTCACCAAACAGGCTCGATTGCTCCATAGCGGCACTCCTTCGCTCGATTTCAAACGGATACTAGAGTACCACCGGTCGCAACGGGGCCGAATAGCCCTTTCGAACCGCACCGAATCGGCAGCCACCAGACCGGGGCGGATCGCGCGATCAAACCATGCTCTTATCAGCTCTAAATGATCCGTTTTCCTCCGTCCCCAACGGATCAATAAGAAGAGAGGGGCTGTCCCGCGTTGATGGGACAGCCCCTCTGGCTTCGGTATGTGCGATACGGCTCGTTAGTAACCCTGGCCGTAGCCCTGACCCTGGCCCTGCTGGCCCAGCAGCTCCTCCAGATACTGGCGCAACTGCTCGTCGGTAATACCGCCGTTGCCGGTGTCGGTCGCACTGTCGTCCTGTTGCTGGTTCTGCAACTCCTCGTCGGAGCCCAGCTCGACCGTGACCTTCTTCTCTTCCTTGCCGCGCACGAGCGTGATCTCGACCTTCTCGCCCACCTCGTGGCTGCGCAGCGCGATGATCAGGCCATCGGCGCTCGTAATCTCATCGTCGCCCAGCTTGGTAATGACATCGCCCTCTTGGATGCCAGCCTTGGCGGCAGGACCGTCCTCGACGACGCTTGCCACATACGCGCCGCTATCGGTGCTCAGCTTGTTGGTGCGGGCGTTAAGCGCATTGACGCTCGAAAGCGTAGCGCCCATGTACGGATGTACCGGCGTCTTGCCGTCGATAATCTGGTCGGCAATGTTCTTGGCGTAGTTAACGGGAATAGCAAAGCCCACGCCCGAGCTGGAGCCCGAATAGCTCTCGATGAGCGAGTTGATGCCCACGAGCTCGCCGTTATCGTTAACGAGCGCGCCGCCGGAGTTGCCCGGGTTGATGGCGGCATCGGTCTGGATCATGTTGGCGTAGATGGTGTTGCCGCTGGTAGAGCTCATGGCCGTGGAGCGATAGAGCGCCGAGACGATACCCGTGGAGACAGACTGCTCGTTGCCGAACGGCGAACCGATCGCCATGACCCACTCGCCCACGTTGAGCTTGGAGGAGTCACCGATCTCGATCGGCGTGAGCTTGGAGGCGTCGGCGTCCTTGAGCTTGATAACGGCCAGGTCGCTCGAGGCGTCGTTGCCCACGAACTCGGCCTCATAGGTGGTGCCGTCGTCCATGGTCACCACGTACTGGTCGTAACCATCGACCACGTGGTTGTTGGTGAGGATGTGGCCCTCGGTATCGAGCACCACGCCCGAACCGACGCTGCCCGAGCTATCCGACTCATCAGCAGACTGCGAAAGCGAGCCATTCTGGCTGCCGCTCGAAGTGGCGGTGATGGAAACGACGGAGGGCAACGCCTTGGCAGAGACGGCCTCGGCCAGCGTGGTGTCCTCGGAGTCAATCGTGATCTTTTGCGTCGAAGAACCCGAAGCACCCGCCGTCACGGCATTCTTTCCGCCGCCAATATTGAGCGTGCCGCTCATAATGAGCGCAATGACCAGCAGGGCTCCGCAGGCACAGCCGGCGAGTGCCGTAATAAAGATCGGCAGCTTTTTGGTCTTGGTCTTGACCACCGTGTGCTTGTTTACAACCTGCTGACCGCCCAGCGGCTGGCCGGTCTGTGTATCGTAAGCCTGCACGTAGGGAATGTTACTGCCGGCAGGCGTCGACTCCACCTGCACACGCGGCTGCTGCTGGGTCTCGCCAGCGTTGCCCGCATCCTGAGGACGCTGGGAATCGTTCTCGCTCATGGCTGCGATCCTTTCGTCTAATAACCAAAGGCCCGCCAAACATGTGGCGGGCCATCATTGTTCACGTTGAGTTGTACCCCAATATGCGGGCATACGTGTATGAGAACGCAATCTTTTAGGAAGGCTTAAGTTCTGTTGCAGGCCCGAAAGGAACCCGCACCTGCGTCAATACCACCACAAAGGTGCCTGTCCCCTTTGTGGTGGAAATCTAGTCCTTAAACAGATAACCCACGCCGCGGACGGTGGTGATGTGTGCCGCGATCTGCGGGCCCACCTTGGAGCGGATGCGTCGGATGTGCACGTCGACGGTACGCGTACCGCCGCAGTACTCAAAGCCCCACACGCGGTGCAGCAGCACCTCGCGGCTGTAGGCACGGTTGGGGTGCGTCGCCAAAAAGCTCAGCAGCGAATACTCCATCAGCGTCAGGTCGATGGGCTCGTTATCGAGCGTCACCTGGTAGGTAGCCAGGTTAATCTCGAGGTTATCGATGTTGCTGTCTCTTATACACATCTGACGCTGCCGACGAATAGCCTTG
>CABSNX010000023.1 GCA_902479205.1 uncultured Collinsella sp.
ACTGATCGGTCTCGTGGGCTCGGAGATGTGTATAAGAGACAGAGCGAGTACATTCCCGTCATCGCTACCGTCGCGGCAGGGGAGGACGGCGGATTCTTCAACATCAATGCCGACACCGCTGCCGGTGCCGTCGCGGCGGCGCTTCATGCGCATAAGGCGATTTTTTTGACCGATGTCGACGGCCTGTACAAGGATTTTAGCGACAAGGACTCGCTTATCTCCAACCTGACGCTCGATGAGGTCAATGAGATGCTCTACGGCGGCGAAGTCGACAAGGGCATGATCCCCAAGCTTCGCGCCGCCGTCGATGCGCTTACCGCTGGCGTGTTCCGAGCCCACATCATCAACGGCACGACGCCGCACTCGCTGCTGCTGGAGCTGCTGACCGATGCTGGCGTCGGCACCGTGATCCATTCCACCGAGACGGCCTACGAGTTCGATACGCATCCGCACCCGCTTTCGACGTTTGCGGCGCGCCTGACCGAGAACCTCGACGAGGTCGAGAAGCTCCAGACGGTCTAGCTGACCCGCGGTCGTCGCGTCCCTGCACCCATAGCCCTGCGCCGTACGGCGCTCAACGAAAGGCATCCCATGTCACTTGCTGCTCAACAATCGCTCGAATCCCACTACGTTATGCATACCTTTGGTCGCTCGCCGGTAGAGTTTGTCGAAGGTCACGGCATGAAGCTCATCGGTGACGATGGTCGTGAGTATCTTGACTTTCTCGCTGGTATCGGTGTGTGTAGCCTTGGCCACGGCAACTCTGCAGTGCTCTCGGCTCTCGAGGCGCAGACCAAAAAGCTCATGCATGTCTCCAATTACTTCTACATCGAGCAGCGTGGCCAGGTCGCGGCGCTGCTGTCCAAGCTTGCCAACGACGATGTAGATGGTGCGTGCGTGCTGGCCGATGCCATTGCCGCCGGCGATGAGACCACGGCCGCTGCGCTCGGCGCTCCGGCTGCGGGCGAGCAGGTGTGGGAGACGTTCTTTGCCAATTCTGGTGCCGAAGCCAACGAGGGCTCGATGAAGCTCGCGCGTCTGTACGCCAAGCGTGCTGGTAACGGCGGCAACACCATCGTATGCATGCGCGGCGGTTTCCACGGCCGTACGCTCGAGACCATTGCGGCCACCATGCAGGATTGGCTACAGGACAGTTTCCGCCCGCTGCCGGGTGGCTTTGTGGCCTGCACGCCCAACGATGTCGACGAACTGCGCTCGATCTTTAAGCAGCTGGGAAGCGAGATTTGCGCCGTCATGCTCGAGCCGATCCAGGGCGAGAGTGGCGTGCATCCCATGACCGAGGAGTTTCTGGCGGCTGCGCGCGACTTGGCACACGAGGTGGGTGCCGTGCTTATCGCCGACGAGGTCCAGTGCGGCCTGTTCCGCTCCGGCAAGCCGTTTGCGTTCCAGACCTATGGCGTGGAGCCCGACATTATGAGCCTTGCCAAGGGCATTGCCGATGGCGTGCCCATGGGTGCCGTGGTGGCAAAGAAGGAGATCGCCGACGTGTTTAAGCCTGGTGATCACGGTTCGACCTTTGGCGGTAGCTGTTTGGCTGTCGCGGCGTGCGCCGCGACGCTTTCCGCGCTCGTGCGCGGCGATTATGCCGAGCATGCTGCCAAGGTGGGTGCTTATATGGAGGCAAAGCTCACCAAGCTGCCGCATGTGGTCGAGGTACGCGGTCGCGGCTTAATGCTCGGCTGCGATCTGGATGACGCTGCGGGCGATGCGCATGATATTGTTGCCCGCGCGCTGGCCGCCGGCGCCGTGATTAACGCTACTGGTGCCCACACGCTGCGTTTCCTGCCGCCGCTCGTGTGTGAGGAAGCCGACGTGGATGGTCTGATCGAGATTTTGTCGGACGTTTTGGCCTAATACAGCGCAATAGCTCAGTTAGGACCGGGTTCCGGACTGCGGACGTTGCCCTATGCGGCACGATTCAGCGGTCTGGACCCCGTTTTGTCTTAGATTTGCTAAGGCGGGGAGACCTGCTGGTCAAAAAACATCAAATATGAGTACTGTTACCGATTTGGTAGCAGCAATTTTGGACTAATAAGGCTAGATAGCAAGACGAAATGGCGATGAATACACGATTTTAATCTAACTGTTAGTCCTTATAATGGACACATGTTGCGTAACTTAAGCAAATGCTATCTTTTTATATGTTGTAAGCAAAGTAGCAGTACTCATTTTTGCCATTTTTTGACCACGGCCTTTGTGGCAGACGCGCTGATGGGTTCGCATCCCATGAAATGGGCCCGAAAAAGGAAAGGCCTCCATCGCTGGAGGCCTAACAATTCTGTGGTGGGCGATGAGGGATTCGAACCCCCAGCCTTGTGCGTGTAAAGCACCTGCGCTAACCGTTGCGCCAATCGCCCGCAGGGATTGAGTATAGCGGAAACCCCGTGCTGTTCACCGCTAATTCATAACGAAACTTACGCGGCGACTTCGGCGCCCTTGTCCTCATCGATAAAGAAGCGCTTGTACCAGATGAGGAACGTCAGCGTGGTATAGATCTTGCGCTGGTTGAGCGCACGACCCTCAAAGTGATCGTCAAGCAGTTTCATGAGTGCATCGGTGTCAAAGAAATCGGCAGCCCACGGTGCGGTGAAGTATTCCTTTACGTAGTCGTAGTACTTTTGCTCGCGCAGCCAGAACTTGACCGGTACGGGGAAGCCCACCTTCTTGCGCGTTGCCCACTCGTCGGGCAGCGTGCGGTTGGCGGCGTGACGCAGGACGAGCTTGCAGCCTTCTTCGTTAACACGGTAGTTGGCGGGAATGTGCTCGGCAAACTCCATGACCTTCTTGTCCAGGAACGGGACGCGAAGCTCCAGAGAATGCGCCATGCACATCTTGTCTGCCTTGAGCAGGATGTCGCCCGGCAGCCACATGTTCATATCCAGATACTGTTTCTTGGAAAGCTCGCAGCAGTTGGGAACTTGCTTGTAGTACTCGGCGCACATCTCCGCGGCGTTCTTGCCGGTGTCATAAGCGGGCTTGAGCACCTCGTCGACCTCGGAGGGATCGAACACCTTTGCCTGACCCACATACCAGCGCTCGGGAACCTCGGCGCATTTCGTCAGGAAGTTGTGGCCCTTAAAGTAGGGGAGATGCTGAACGAGCGAGCCCAGGGCGCGACGTACGCCGAGCGGCACGCGCTTCTTAAAGGAGCGCATCTCGGGGGTGTCCTCGTACCACTCATAGCCGGCAAACAGCTCGTCGGCACCCTCGCCCGAAAGGACGACGGTGACCTCCTCGGAAGCCATCTGCGCCAGATAGTACAGCGGCACGCTGGACAGGTTCGATTGCGGCTCGTCCATGTGATACTGGATATCGGGCAGTGCATCGAAGAACTCGTCGGCGGTAATCATCTTGCGGACGTTCTTGATGCCCAGCTTGTCGGAAAGCTCGGCGGCGTAGTTGGTCTCGTTGAAGTTCTTGTAATCAAAGCCGACAGAATACGTGGTGTCGGGCATGAGACAGGCGGCAATGTAGCTGGAGTCCACGCCGCCAGAAAGGAACGAGCCCACCTTAACATCGGCGATTCGGTGCGCAGCGACGCTTTCGTGCACGACCTTGTCGCACTCGTCCACGTACTCCTCGAAGGTCTTGGAGTTGTCGTCGGTGAAGTCACAGCTCCAGTAACGCTTGATGTCCATGGTGTTGGTCGTCAGGTCATACGTAAAGCAATGCGCCGGGGCAAGCTTGAACACGCCCTTAAAGAAGGTTTCCTCCGTGGCGGGGAATTGCAGCGTCAGGTAGGGGCGCAGCGCGTCGTGGTTGACAGCCTTCTCAAACTTGGGGTGGTCCAGGAAGCTCTTGATCTCGGAGCCAAATAGCAGCGAGCCATCGGATGCCTGGTAGTAATAGAACGGCTTGATACCAAAGATGTCGCGAGCGCCAAAGAGTTTGTTCTTGTTCTGATCGTGAATCACGAACGCGTACATGCCGCGCAGGCGGTTGACCAGGTCCTCGCCCCACTCCTCGTAGCCGTGTACCAGGACCTCGGTATCGGCGTTGCAGTGGAAGGCGTAGCCGGCTGCCTCCAGCTCGGCGCGAAGCTCCTGGAAGTTGTAGATCTCTCCGTTGAAGACAATCGTGACCTTGCCGTCGTCGCTCGACATGGGCTGAGCTCCAGCTTCGGAAAGATCGAGAATCGAAAGACGACGGAAGCCAAGGGCAACGTTGTCGACGATATGCTGGCCGCCCATATCGGGACCACGGTGGATGATGCGATTCATCATGGCCGTGAGAACCAGCTCACTTTGTTCATCTGTACCGGTAAAACCGACAAAACCGCACATGCAAGATCCTTTCTGCTGACGGCTCAGGTGTACTGCCGCAAGGATCGCGGCAGCTGATGTCAAATAATCTTTACTATCATGCCAATCTTTTGTTTCGTGATAGGGCATAAGCGCCGAGCGAACCGAAAAAACCACGGCGTGGCTCGTCCGGGCTTCCGGTAGCGGTTCCAAGATTTAGCAATCTGTGCCCGATACAAGATTGGGCGGCATATTACGATGGCTGCTAGTATTGAAAGGGTTTTGTTGAATCGGTTTGGTCTCGAGGCAATTGAGGCTGGGCTTAGCGAGAGGGGTCGTTGTATGTCGGATAGCACGCCGCGAGAAAAACTGACACTTAAGCGCTATATAGAATTGCTCGAGGCGGAAGGCGTGGTCGTCTCCAAACCGGCAGTGCCATGCGATTGGCCTATTGAATTTGCGACTGACGATTCGCGCCAAGTGCGTCCGGGCACGCTGTTTGTCTGTAAGGGGCGTGCATTTAAGCGCGAGTATCTGGTGTCGGCGATTGCCGACGGCGCCGTCGCCTATGTGTCCGAGGTCGATTACGACGTCGATGCCCCCGCGATTATCGTCAACGATATCCGCCGTACGCTCGCTGTGGTGGCGGACGCCTATTACGGTCATCCCTCGGGCAAGGTGAAAGTCTGCGCTTTTACGGGCACCAAGGGCAAGTCGACCTGCAGCTTTTATCTGCGCGGCATTCTTGCCAACGAGGCTAAGCTCACGGGTTGTCATCGACCTGCCCTCAACACGGGTATCGAGTTCGATGACGGCATCGAGACCGGTCCTTCTAAGCTGACGACCCCCGAGTCCTTCCTTTTGCAGTCGCGTATCGCACATGCCGCCGAGGCGGGTGCCCCGTGGCTGGTCATGGAGGCGTCGAGCCAAGGCCTCAAATACGAGCGTACGGGTAAAATCGACTTTGAGGTGGGTGCCTTCACCAATATCGGCGAGGATCACATTTCGCCCATCGAGCACCCGACGCTCGAGGATTACTTTGCCAGCAAGCTCAAGATCTTTTCCCAGAGCCGTTTTGCCGTTGTCAATCTAGATATGGACCATGCCGACCGCGTGCTCGATGCGGCATCTGGCTGTGAGCGAACGGTGACCTTTTCATTGAATGACGAGAACGCCGACGTGCTTGCGTTGGCGATTCGAAATGGCGACTGCGGCGTGGTGGCAACGGTGCGCACCCTCCGCTTTACGCGCGACATGGTGATTCCCACGCCGGTTAAATTCAATGTGTCCAACGCGCTTGCCGCTATTGCCTGCGCCGAGGCCCTGGACATTTCCGAAGAGGGTATCGTCCATGGGCTCGAGAACGTTTTTGTCCCCGGTCGTATGGAGCTCTACAGGTCGGAATCGGGCAAGATTTTGGGTGTCGTCGATTATGCCCATAACGGCATGAGCCTTGAGACGCTCCTGCGCGATCTGCGAGAGAACTATCCGGAGCGCGAACTCGCGGTGGTGTTTGGCGCCACCGGCGGCAAAGGCGTCGATCGCCGGACCACGATGGGTATCGCTGCCGGTAAGTACGCCGACCGCATCGTGATCACCGAAGACGACCCGGGCCCCGAGAACGTCGAGGACATCTGCGACGAGATCGCACGCAATGTCCGGGAGCAGGGCAACGACAACTGGCAGATTGTGCTCGACCGTTCCGCTGCCATCGAGACCGCCGTGCGCGAGACCGAGCGGCCCGCCGTGGTGATCGTGACGGGCAAGGGCGTTGACGACTACATGCTGCGCAAGAACGGACCCGAGCCTTGCGAGCGCGACGGTTCGATTCTCAAGCGCACCCTTGCGACGTACGATGCCTAAGACCAGAAGCCCCTTCTACGTAAATGGAGTGACCATGTCCCACAATACCCTGCCGACCGTCGCTGAGCTTTCGGGCGAGATGCGCGAGCGTCTTGCCAAGGTTAAGTACGTCTTTACCGATCTGGACGCCACCATGCTCGCGCCCGGCTCGTGCGTGCTGCGCGACAACGACGGCAGCCCCTCGACCAAGCTCGTCGAGGCTGTCGTGGCACTTGCCCGCGCCGGCATCCAGGTGGTCCCCACCTCGGGCCGCAACCGCACCATGATTCACGAGGATGCGCGCGTGCTCGGCCTCAACTCCTACATCGGCGAGATGGGTGGTCTGGTCATGTACGACCTCAAGGCCAACGATTGGGAGTATCTGACCGGCGATATGCCCTACGACCCCTCCTGCGGCCTCACACCGCATCAGGTGATCGAGCAGACCGGCGTGTGCGAGAAGATTCTCGCCCGCTGGCCGCATAAGATCGAGTACCACAACGACATGTCGACTGGCTACAAGTACCGCGAGGTCACCGTCGGCATGCGCGGCGATGTGCCCGACGACGAGGTCCAGGCCATTCTTGATGAGGCTGGCTGTGGCTTGGTCTGGGCCTGCAACGGCCATCTGACCCATCTGTCCAAACCGACGACGCTCGAGCTCGAACGCGTCGAGGATGGCCGCGCCTTTAACATCAATCCCGCCGGTCTCAACAAGGGCGTTGCCATCGCACGTTTCTGCGAGCACCTGGGTATCGAGCGCGAGGAGACGCTGGCGCTCGGCGATTCCGAGTCCGACTTCTACATGGCTGACCACGTGGGCACGTTCTGCCTGGTCGAGAACGGTTTGACCAGCGCCGGCGCGCCCGAGTTCCTGGATGCTTGCGATAACGCCTACGTCACGCGCGGCAAGATTGTCGATGGCTGGGCGGCAACGGCAGAGCTGCTCGTCGCGGCCCGTTCGTAGCGCGGTCCTATCGCGCTGAGCCATATCTTTTCGAGAGAGAATCTGGTGAGGTAATGTCCGATATCGAGAATCCGGCAGGCGACACGCGCCCGATTGGCGTGTTCGATTCTGGTCTGGGCGGTCTGACGGTTGCACGCGCTATCGCAACGGCGTTGCCGCACGAGTCCGTCTACTACTTTGGCGACACCAAGCGCTGCCCCTACGGCACCCGCACCGAGGACGAGGTGCGCTCGTTTGCACTGCAGGCGGGCCGCTGGCTGTCGAAGCACGACGTCAAGATCATGGTCATCGCCTGCAATACGGCGACCGCTGCGGCCTTGCGTTTGGCCCAGCAGGTGCTCGACGTCCCCGTCATCGGTGTAATCGCACCGGGCGCACGCGCGGCAATCAACAGCACCCGCACGCGCCGGGTGGGCGTGCTCGCCACCAACCTCACCATTCGCTCAGGCGCTTACACGCGTGCCATTCAGGACCTGGATGCCGGCGTCGACGTATACGGCTGCCCTGCCTCGAGTTTTGTCGAGGTCGTTGAGCACGAGCTCGCCTCGGGCGCGCATCTGCAAGAGCAGTGGCTCGAGAACGAGGACATCTTTGATACGCCTGCCGTACGCGCGCTGGTCGGTGCCACGGTTGAACCGCTGCGCGACCACGGCATCGATACCGTGGTGCTCGGCTGCACGCATTTCCCGCTGCTCGTGGGGCCTATTCGCCATGCGCTGGGTCCCGGAGTGCGCGTGGTGAGCTCTGCCGAGGAGACCACGCGCGAGCTGACCGATATTCTCACGCGCCGCGAGCAGCTGGCGGGCGACGCAGCCGAGCCGCAGCATCGCTTTGCCACCACGTCTGACAACATTGCCGAGTTTGCGGTGGCGGGCAGCTTTATCTTTGGCCAGCCGCTCAAGAGCATTGAGCATATCGATATCGACGAACTGAAATAGATACAAGGTCACCGACCAAAAGCTCACGTTCACCTTTTGCCGAAAGGATTTTTCCATGGAGTATATGCAGGTCAATCGCGCCAACGGCCGCGCCGCCGATGAGCTGCGCCCCATCAAGCTTACCCGCGGCGTCATGAAGCACGCCCACGGCTCGTGCCTGGCCGAGTTCGGCGACACGCGCGTACTGTGCGCCGCCACCATCGAGGAGGGTGTGCCGGGTTGGCGCAAGGGCGCCAAGGCCGGCTGGGTAACGGCGGAATATGCGATGCTGCCGGCCTCGACCGGTAAACGCTGCAAGCGCGAGCATGCCAACCGCAAGGGCCGCTCCATGGAGATCGAGCGGCTTATCGGCCGCAGCCTGCGTACCGTCGTCAACATGAAGGCGCTCGGCGAGTACACCGTTACCGTCGACTGCGATGTGATCCAGGCCGATGGCGGCACGCGTACGGCGAGCATTACCGGTGCCTGGTTGGCGCTGCACGACGCCCTTGCCATGTGGGTCGAGGCGGGAAAACTCGAGCGCATCCCGCTCACGGGCCAGGTTGCCGCCATTTCCATGGGCGTCGTCGACGGCAACACCCTGCTCGACTTGGATTATTCCGAGGACAGCCACGCCGAGGTCGACATGAACCTCGTCGCCACCGATTCCGGTGAGATGATCGAACTCCAGGGTACCGGCGAGCAGGCGCCCTTCGATCGCAAGCGTCTCAACGCCCTACTCGACCTGGGTGACAAGGGTATCGCCGAGCTCATCGAGCTTCAGCGCCAAGCCCTCGCCTAACCTGCCAAAAAGGGACAGGTTTATTTTGGCAGGTTTTATCTGAGAAAACGTCGAAGTATAAGACTGCCGTTGATTGAGACGGGAGAGAGGCCGAAGTCCTCGTCGTCCTCAACTCGGCATTGCTACAGAGACAAAGGAGGCCAGCTATGGCACTTGAGAAGATTGACATCGACACTCTCGACCCGGCGGCGACCATCGTCGTGGCAACCGGCAACGCCCATAAGCTCACCGAGATCGAGGCCATTTTGGGCAAGGTCATGCCCGAGGTGCGCTTTGTGGCGCTCGGTCAGCTGGGCGATTTTGAGGACCCCGAGGAAAACGGCACGACGTTTTTGGAGAACGCCATCATCAAGGCGCAGGCTGCCGTTGAGGAGACGGGCCTTATGGCCATCGCCGACGATTCTGGCTTGGTCGTCGACGCGCTGGACGGCGAGCCGGGCGTGTATAGCGCGCGCTATGCGGGCGTGCATGGCGACGATGCCGCCAACAACGCCAAGCTTCTCGTTAACCTAGAAGGCGTGGCAGATGAGGATCGTACCGCGCGCTTTATGAGCGTCGTCGCGCTTATCGATACGGACGGCCTGGTCACCTATGGCGAGGGCGCCTGCGAGGGCGTTATCGCGCACGAGGGTCGCGGCGATCACGGCTTTGGCTACGACCCGCTGTTCCTGCCGGTCGATACGCCGGGCAAGACCATGGCCGAGCTCACGGCGGACGAGAAGAACGCCATCAGCCATCGTTTCCATGCGCTCGAGCATCTGTCCGCCAAGCTGACGGGCGAGGAGTAGACCGTGCGTGCGGTGGTGCAGCGCGTGCTCAACGCCGGCGTGACAGTCGATGGCGAGTGCGTGGGCCGCATTGGACGCGGCTACCTGGTGCTGCTGGGCGTGGGCCACGGCGACACACGCGCCGAAGCCGACAAGCTGTGGGGCAAGCTCCGCGGGCTGCGTATCAACGAGGACGAGAACGGCAAGACCAACTTGGCGCTGGCCGATGTCGACGGCGAGGTGCTCGTGGTGTCGCAGTTCACGCTGTTTGCCGACTGCCGCCACGGCCGCCGTCCGTCGTTTACGGACGCCGGCGCGCCCGATGTCGCTAACGAACTTTACGAGTACTTTCTGACGCTCGTCGCCCAGGACGTTGAGCATGTAGCGCACGGCATTTTTGGCGCCGACATGAAGGTCGACCTAGTCAACGACGGTCCGTTTACCATCGTCCTCGACACCGATAGTCTGTAAGTAGTCAATTTGGGACCGGGCTTTTTTAGCTGCTTGCGTATGGCTGCAACAGGGTGCTATAGTATTAGAGTTTTGTCTATCTTAGGGGTATTATCCCCTTTTTGAATTGCACCCTCTGGAGGCCCTATTCATGGAAGAGATGGAAGTCAATCACGTCGACGACATCCACGAGAAGCTGACCGATATGGTGGGCGATCGCGTCAAGGTTAAGGCCAACATGGGCCGTACCCGCGTCATCGAGCGCATGGGCACCATCAAGAGCGTCCACCCCGCTGTCTTTATCGTTGAGGTTGACGAGCGTCGCGGCCGCAAATCGCGTCAGTCCTACCAGTACATCGATGTCCTTACCGGCCAGGTCGAACTGTTCGACCCCGAGAGCGGCGAACATATCTTTACCCCGCTCGGCAACCAGCTCGAGGAGCACTAACGGTGACCGATCGGTCCCTCATCCTTACCGCGCCGGCAAAGATTAACCTCTATCTGGGGGTTCATACCGAGCGCGACGCCCGCGGCTATCACAGGGTCGATTCCCTGATGGCAGCCGTCGGTCTAGCCGATGCCGTGACGGTCACGCCGGCGCAGGCGTTGACCGTCCAGACGGTTCCGGCATCCGATTTTCCCATGCAAAAAAATACGGCCTATCGGGCGGCAATCGCTATGGCCGAGCGTTACGGTCGCGATGCCAACGTGTGCGTGACGATCGAAAAGCGTATCCCGCTGTGCGCCGGCCTGGGAGGCCCCTCGACGGATGCCGCTGCGGTCATCGTTGCCTTGGCCGAGCTGTGGGGTATCGACCGTGCCGACCCCGCGCTCGATGACATCGCTCGCGGTATCGGCGCCGACGTGCCGTTCTTTTTGCACACGAGTCCCGCACTCTACGTCGGCGGGGGAGATGTGCTGGCCACTGAGTATCCTGTGCTTCCGGCGACACCTGTCGTATTGGTCAAACCGCACGAGACGAGCGTTTCAACGGTTGAAGCGTATCGACGATTTGATGAGAGCCCGGTGCCCGCGGAAAAACCCGATGCGATTGCTTCTGTCTTACGCGCCGGCGATGCCGAGGCGGCATATGCGCTCGTTCATAACAATCTGGGCGTCATATCCGCGCAGATGGAGCCGCGGATCCAGGCGGTTCTCGACTGGCTGCGCGCACAGGAGGGAACCGTTGCCGTGGACGTGTGCGGTTCGGGTGCCTGCTCGTTTGCCATTTGTGATACCGTCGCTGCAGCAGCCCATCTTGCGGGAGCTGCCCAGCAAAATGGCTGGTGGGCCTGCACGACTGAGCTTATTCCCAACACGGTTCAAATCGACGCGCCAAAGAAATAAAAATTTCTCTAGCACGCGGCGAAAATCTTTGTTACTATAGTCGAGCTAACGGGTTGTGGCTCAGTTTGGTAGAGCACTGCGTTCGGGACGCAGGGGTCGCTGGTTCAAATCCAGTCAACCCGACCAGAGCATGAGGAGGGACCGCTTCTTGCGGTCCCTTTTTTTAGCTATTGTTGTGATACCGCGGCACCCGCGGTATACTCATTCGAGCTTGTCTCGCTGTATTGTGGAGGTCTACATGTTTGGACTGAGGGCTCCTGAGCTCATCATTATTCTCATCGTTGTCTTGATCATCTTCGGGCCTAAGAACCTGCCGAAGCTCGGCAAGTCTCTCGGCTCTACCGTCAAGAATATCCGCGAGGGTATGGAGGGCGACGATAAGGGCGAAACCAAGCAGGCCGAGGACGTTGTGGTCGAGGAGTCCAAGGAGGACAAGGAGATCGCAGAGCTCGAGGCCAAGCTCGCTGCTGCCAAGAAAAAGCAGGCAGAGGACAGCGACGCGGACGCAGAGTAGTCCCATCCCTTTGGGGTGAGCACCTGACCGGCTTGCCCGCAGGCTAGCCGGTCTTTTTCGTTTTGTTGACAGTTGATCGTTACATCATAGTTGGGGAGATATCCGTATGGACGCAAGCCAGATCGTACTGACCGCTGAGGGCCGCCAGAAGCTCGTCGAGGAGCTCGCTTGGCGTGAGGGCGATTACGCCAAGGAGATCGTCGAGGACATCAAGGAAGCCCGCGCGTTCGGCGACCTTTCGGAGAACTCCGAGTACGATGCCGCCAAGGACAAGCAGGCCCAGAATGCTGCTCGCATTGCCGAGATTCAGGCCATCCTCGCCAACGCTCAGGTTGCTGCCACCACGGGCGATCTGACCGTCTCCATCGGTTCCACCGTTTCTCTGATCGATCCCAACGGTGAGGTCATGGAAGTCACACTCGTCGGTACCACCGAGACCAACTCGCTCGAGCACAAGATCTCTAACGAGTCTCCGGTCGGTCACGCCATCATCGGTCACGGCGAGGGCGACTCCGTTGAGGTCGTTACGCCTTCTGGCAAGACCCGCGTCTACACCATCGCCAAGATCGCACGCTAGACCACGGTCCCGCGTAAAGGTATGTTTTCGCTCCCTGGGACCGAATCCTGGGGAGCGTTTTAGTTTGAGGAGCTAACTTATGGCAGAGAACCAGAACGTCGCCGATCAGGCCTCGACGCTCAACGACGAGCGCGCCACGCGTCTGGCAAAGCGCGCCGCCCTGTTCGAGGCGGGCCAGAACCCCTATCCCGAGCACTCCGAGATCGAGGACTATGTCGTTGACATTGAGGCCAAATATGCCGATCTTGCCGATGGCGAGGATACTGAGGACGTCGTGAAGATCGGCGGCCGCGTGGTCGCCAAGCGCGGTCAGGGCAAGATCATGTTTATCGTCGTGCGCGACGCTACCGCCGAGATTCAGCTGTTCTGCCGTATTAACGACATGGACGAGGCGGCCTGGAGCACGCTTAAGGCCCTCGACTTGGGCGATATCCTGGGCGTGACCGGCGTGGTCGTGCGCACCAAGCGTGGCCAGCTTTCCGTCGCCCCCAAGAGCGCGACGCTGCTCTCCAAGGCCGTTCGCCCGCTGCCCGAGAAGTTCCATGGCCTCTCCGACAAGGAGACCCGCTATCGTCAGCGCTATGTCGACCTGATTGCCAACGACGATGTTCGCGAGACCTTCCGCAAGCGCTCGCAGATTCTCTCCACCTTCCGCCGCTTTATGGAGTCCGACGGCTACATGGAGGTCGAGACCCCCATTCTGCAGACTATCCAGGGTGGCGCTACGGCTAAGCCGTTCATCACGCACTTCAACGCGCTCGATCAAGAGTGCTACCTGCGCATTGCTACCGAGCTGCACCTCAAGCGCTGCATCGTCGGTGGCTTTGAGCGTGTCTTCGAGATTGGCCGCATCTTCCGCAACGAGGGTATGGACCTCACCCACAACCCCGAGTTCACCACGATGGAGGCCTATCGTGCCTTCTCCGATCTCGAGGGCATGAAGGCACTCGCCCAGGGTGTCATCAAGGCTGCCAACAAGGCCATCGGCAACCCCGAGGTCATTGAGTACCAGGGTCAGACCATCGATCTTTCCGGTGAGTGGGCAAGCCGTCCCATGACCGACATCGTCTCGGACGTGCTCGGCAAGCAGGTCACCATCGACACGCCGGTCGAGGAGCTTGCCGCCGCCGCACGCGAGAAGGGCCTGGAGATTAAGCCCGAGTGGACTGCTGGCAAGATCATCGCCGAGATTTACGATGAGCTGGGCGAGGACACCATCGTCAACCCGACCTTCGTATGCGATTACCCCATCGAGGTCAGCCCGCTTGCCAAGCGTTTTGAGGACGATCCGCGCCTGACGCACCGCTTTGAGCTGGTCATCGCCGGCCACGAGTACGCCAACGCATTCTCCGAGCTCAACGACCCGGTCGACCAGGCCGAGCGCTTTGCTGCCCAGATGGCTGAGAAGGCCGGCGGCGACGACGAGGCTATGGAGTACGACGAGGACTACGTGCGCGCCCTCGAGTACGGTATGCCTCCCGCGGGCGGCATCGGCATCGGTATCGATCGCGTGGTCATGCTGCTCACCAACCAGGCTTCCATTCGCGACGTCCTGCTGTTCCCGCACATGAAGCCCGAGAAGGGTTTCCAGTCCGGTGCCGCCGCTGCCAAGGCTGCCGAGGCCGGCAACGCCGCAAGCCCGTTCGTTAAGCCGCTCAAGCCCACGCTCGATTACTCCAAGATCGCCGTTGAGCCGCTGTTCGAGGAATTCGTCGACTTTGATACCTTCTCCAAGAGCGATTTCCGCGCTGTGAAGGTCAAGGCATGCGAGGCCGTCAAGAAGTCCAAGAAGCTGCTGAACTTTACGCTCGACGACGGCACCGGCACCGACCGCACCATCCTCTCCGGCATCCATGGCTACTATGAGCCCGAGGACCTGGTCGGCAAGACCTTGCTCGCCATCACCAATCTGCCTCCGCGCAAGATGATGGGTATTCCCAGCTGCGGTATGCTGATCAGCGCCATCCACGAGGAGGAGGGCGAGGAGCGCCTCAACCTGATTCAGCTCGACGCTTCCATCCCCGCCGGCGCAAAGATGTACTAGGGGGTTACGCGGGTTTACCAACCCGCGTAACGGCTCGACGCTGCGCGGGCCGCATTTGGACAATCTGACGTTCAACTTCAAGGGCGCGACCAGAAGGTCAGCGCCCTTTCGTTTCACGTCACCTTGTCACAAATGCGGCCCGCTCGCTGACTTTTGCTCAACCTATGGTGTCATCTCGCCCCAAAAGGACCTTGCTCACTCTGGCGGGCTTTCGCTGTCGTTGCCAAGGCATCGGCGTTGCCTTGGCCGTCAATAGTCATCGGGGGCATTCTTAAACGACTACTCAACGGCTATTGCGCACATGGCTCGCATGACAGCCGTCTCTTTTATGTTTCCTTTAGCCGTTGCTGCTTAGGATGGGGGTTAGTCGGGAGGAAGGGAGTGTCTATATGGACGACGCGAGCGAGCGTGCAATCGAAGAGGACATGCTCGATCAGTTCAATTACTTTGACGATGAGGATGAGGAGCTGATCGATCGTCGCGAGCCGGCGCCGCTTGACTCATTTGATCTGGTCGATGAAGAGCCCGACGAGGACGAGGGCGAATCAACGGAGCCCCCACAGCCCTCGCGCCTTGACTCGCTGCTTTCGAGAGCCCCCATGCACCACGGTGTCCGTACCGGCGCGCTTCATATGAAAACTGACTGGCGCCA